>CANNJG010000019.1 GCA_947504795.1 Legionellaceae bacterium | reverse complement strand
GCAATCCTTCTTCCATTGGCAAGTTAGACGCATTGGGACCTAAACCTTGAACACGTAAATCCACTCGATAATCGACCGCCTTTTGCCCGGGGATCAAAGTCAACATCACAGGCGTATTCAATCCGACCAAACGCACGGCGAGATTACCATAAGTATAAAGCTTCATCGATTGAATCATCAGCGTATTACCCGTTTTATCCCACTGAATATTAAAAGAAGCGGGATCGCCGAGGTCGTAGGCAGAAATAGGCCAAGGAGAACCGGTAGAATCGAGGAACACCAAAGAAGATACGAACCCTTGTGATAAACGAATCACCGGAGGTGTAGAACCAGGTGATAAATTCACAAATTGAGACGTTGCAATGGGTCTAGGCGGCGTGCCTGGATCAGCAGCCTTAGCAAATTCATTATTATGATAATCATTCTTTAATTCGTGAATTTTTTCCTTATCCAAAGGAAACAACTGATTCTCAACTCCCGAGAATGCCAAACTATCAATCACTTTGTTCTCACTTTCTGTGCCTGGTAAATGCATAGGAGGCGTCATTGGCGCGCTCTGTTCAAGAGTGGCTGTTTTAGCATCGGCCATCTGTTTTGCTCGCATTTTCATTTTCGCAGCGACATCCGGACGCTTTGGAGAGGAAGCATTCGATGAAAGAGGCTCTGATTCGGGCTGCGTTCCTGTATTTTGAGAGAATTTACTTTGCAATAGCTTTAACTGATCCAATGCCTGAGACGTCGGGCTTGTGTTTTGTGCATAACTCAACGGCTGAGATAAGATCATGCTGACAACAAAAAGAATACGATAACACCGTTTTACTATCATGATGTTACCGTCCCGGAAGCCGGCGCAGAAACAAACTGCGCGATACCAATGCCTCGCGGTGAATTTAAAGTATCTACGCGGCTTACCAGCATGGTGACATTCAAGTTTTGTTGAGAAAACTCACTGGCAGACTGATAGGTTACTAAGATTGGCATTTGGATACGCCATGCAAAACGACCGTTTAAAATGCCTTTTTGCAAGATGACTGGCGCACTCGTAGCCACGGCAGATACGACTAATTTTTTCGCTTTAATCGCATCTAGGTTGTTAGAACCCGCTAACGCAGAAACAAATTGACCCCACCCTTCAGGAGTAAAAAATCCTGAAGCGGCAACTAACTCCGAGCGATAATTCACAAAGTTATAAGAAAAGGTCGCTACAGCAGCTTGATTTGCCCACTGCAAAACGGCCGAATCTGATTGATTAGGGGCGTTCAATGCCACCAATGGCGTAATTCGACCATTAACGCTTGTTGCAAAATACTTTGGTTCTGGCGGGTGCGTGATGATATACGCCAGCATACTGCCTAATAATACATTGCAAATAATCGAAAAAATTAGAACTGCAATCATTTTTCGTTGACCATCACGGTAAAAGTTATTTCTCAGTACAACTGCAGTCAACGCATCTTCTGCCATTTTATCCTCTCAATTCGGAATGTATCTTGCATCACTATCTGGGTTTGTATCATCGGCTAACAGCGGTACCGAACTATAATTGGGGTCGTCCATGGCAATTAAGGGTACCGGGGGTGTTTCTCCAAACGTAGCATAATAGCCAGGCTCAGGTCTAATAGAATACGCATAAAATAATCCAACACTTAATCCCAAATTCAAAAGAATGGAAAAAATCATCACGGTCTCTGCACCTCGATAGGTTCTGACATAAAAATTCTTAGATTTTTTTATCAGATTCCAGGTTTTAACCGTCACAATAAACTCCTACGCCTCTAACTGCCGAAACACAATCTCAATCCTTGCATTCGCAGAAGAGTCGGTACACTCCGCCTCTGCAACTATAGGTTTATCATTCCCGACGCCTTCTGTAAATACCATTCGCGTTTCTATATTTTGTTCCCACAAATAATTACCCACTGCTTTAGCGCGCGCCAATGACAATGCATACGTGCGGCTTCTAGAACGATGGCAGCTACCAAAAGCATTCACATGCACCGTGATTTTACGAAATAACTGCAAATAACACACAATGTCATTGAGCACTTGATAAGAATTCCACTTAATCTGGGGTGATTGTTCTGCAAATATCAACCGCGCAGGGATATTTATCAAATACATTTGCCCCATTGTTTTGATCTGTAAACCTTCGCCAGTTAATTTTTTATACAGGGTAGCGATAGCCGCATCCGAACCATCATTGACATTCGTCGGCAATTTTATGGATTCCACACTGGTGGTGGCAGGATGAAAACGTTGGCAACCGTCCAACCATCCAAAACTTAATATAAACAGCATGCATAATATGATTCGCAACGTTCAACCTCACAATGGGAAGCTAATTTTCAACAATAAACTAAACGCCTCTTTGCGAACACAGAATCGAGGATCCTGTGGTTGAATTCTAGATTCTGCACTCGCAAAATTGGATATTTTTCTTAACCTTGTATCATTCAATTCTGGCCTATACTCAGAATCAAAACATATAACGAATAGGGATACAAGTGGTTACTCTTTCTTTTCTTCAGTCGCGATCTTTCTAGCCCGTTTAATTTTAATGCCTATGAGGTTGACTTGTTCCGATAACCTAGCTGAATCTGCCATATGCTGCTCTTCAGGAGGGTACGAGGTGACCATTTGAAAATCTTTAATAATTTCATTCGCAACTTTTCCTGCCATATTTGCTTTTTGTCCGGTTAAACGTTCAATCGCAATCAAATTATCACGCGTTTGTTGGATCGGTAGTAACGGTTCGGAAAACGCTTTTTTATCACTCGCTAAAATAGGGCTAGCATCTTTGGGCTGCACTAAGGCTGAGAATATAGTCAACACCCCGACTACTTCCTCTTCAATCACATCTTCAACGCTCTCGGGTTCGTTGTGTTTTTGATACGCTAATAATACTGAAACAGAGCGTTCAATGGGATCTAAAACAGGGGATTCACGCAAAGCATTACTCACAATCCCTATTGTTTCAGTCTCAATCATCTTATCGATACCAGGTTTATCACTCGATATAATAGTTCGAAATGCAATTAATTGTTTATTTAATTTGGCTATATAGTCATCAGGAGGCGGTTCAACCTTTAAAAATTGATTTACTTTTAGACGCTTAACCGGCTTGGGTGCCGCATAAAACATTTCACAGCGCACGATATTCGATTTAAAAAAGATATGTGCTTCCCCTTCCGTTTGATCTTTCAAATCCAATAAATCAACACGCGCTCTTTTTTCAAAAGAAGAACTACGCGTATCCGCATACGTATTCGTCATAGAGGTATCTTTAGTTTGGAAAGAATCCACTTTTGTCACGTAGGCTTCACCTGCAGTTTTGGTGAAAAAGTCCCAAGTATCAGTGGGATCTTCTAACTTCATACAAATTTTAATGTTAGTATTTGCGCCAATGGACGCAGCTTCTTCTTTGGATGCCTTCTGAAATGCAGGCAAATCCTGTCCTGCAAAAATCGCTGAGAATCCTAACGAACGTGCCTGAGCAGGCACCACTGCAAAACCTTTTACAGCGTAGTACCCATACTCATCCAAAATACAGATATAGGGTGTAGGAGCATTAGTCGGTTTGCGTTCAATCACATCCCGATAGTCTCCTTCTACCGAATCGCCTAAACCCGCTGCCATCATCGCCTTTAAAGAAGACACAATCACTTTACCTAGATTCGCTAATTCATCAGGAGATTTTTCCAAAGCGGGTAACAATACGATAAGAATACGTCGATTCAATACCACATCTTTAAAATCTACTTCAGCAAGATTGGTTCTTATAATATGACCGTACGTATCGGCTAGAGACGAAAAACTACGAACCAACTGCATAGTGATAAACCCATGTTGCTCCAATACCTGGGACACTTGCTTTCCTTTTTTCTCTTTATTATAACCCGGCAAAGTAGCCAAATAATTCCGCAACGGATCGGTGACTAGCTTTGGAATTTGATCGATATTCACAGATTCCTGTTCATCGCGCGGAAAGACTTTATCGACGACAATTGATTCTAAGCGACCCAAATCAAAATAATTTCGAATGGAGTTGGCATCTAATAAAATAGCCCCTTCATCACGCATATAGACGAGTAAACGCATCAAAGCTTCCACAAACGCAATCGCTCGACCTTTCCACATATCACCATCACCAGAGCCCGCACTCTCACCCATCAAGCTCGTCACTAATTGCGTCAACATTGAAGAAGAGCCTTGGCAGAAAGGGTTCAGTGTATTTGACAATCTTTTTTCTTGCGGACCCACAATGTCGCGAGCACCGGTCATAAAGTTGATAAGAAGTAGATCATCCTCTCGACCCATGCTGCGCACCATAGAAAATACTTTGGCAAATAAAGAGTTATCACCTTTACCATCCACATAAATAAAACCACTGCCCTGTATTAATGCATTGTAGGCAATGGATATTAATGCTTCTGTTTTACCACTACCGGTTGATCCAAAAATCAATACGTGGGTACGCATATCTTCATTTGCAAACCAAATTTCCTTATTCGACATTTTTTCATTGCCGAAAAACGCGATCCCACGGGCGGTGTAGGGTGTTTTAATACCTGGTTTTAAGTCATTAAAATCTTTGGCTTTAGACACTTGTGGCAAACGAAACGGTAATTTTTGTTTTCGGGTATAGGAATAAAAAAACATAACAAGGGCAAATACGAAACAGATGATACCTGCTTGAGGAAGAAAATAAATACAGGCAGCAATCGAAATTATGACTACCGTGACATTCGCAGGCTGTGCAAAAAATTCGGCAACACGTTGCCCAATCGTACGCGTATCACGCAGTAACTTCGAGGGATCCATTTCATTGCGTGAATCAATACCTCGCATCATGGTTGGAGTTCTCCCAGTTCCTTAGGTGACAATTTAACTTCCTTAATCGCCACTTCTAGTGCCTTAATGGCTTCGTCTATCATAGGTGCTCGCGAGGGCCTTCCCATCGTTTGTTCTGCTCGCCAATGTGCAAACGGCCCGGCTACTTCGGCAAAAGGGGTTTGTCTACCTACACAATTCAGCATATACCATAAGCGCCGATCAACCACTTTTAACCATAAAAATTCCGCACTCGGCACCACTCCATCCGCACGCGCTGCTTGTAACAAAGAAGCCATCACCGTCAATAAGTAAGCGTGTTTAGAAAACACTTCCTGAACTAATTCAGTCTTTTGATATTTTTCAATGACTTCATCAATATTGCAGGGATCTAATTGCCCGGCGACATAGGATTCATCAAGTTTTTTTAAGATGGCGTTTCCTGTGGATTTATCACGGTTGATCCGTGTCATAAAAACGGCGCCCAGTGCACGGACGTGCAATGGGCAACGAGCAAATCCATCCCAAAACGGGCCAAGTTGCAGCGTAAATACCCGCTTTGCTTCACCACGTCGTATGCCAGCCGTCATTTCTAAACCAGGCGTTGAGCTGTCTGTTAAAGCGTCGGTTTTCTTGAGCAAACTGTATTTACGAGAAAACTCCATGGGTGTCATCGCCATGGCCCAAGGACCTTTGTTTATATCCGCAGCAATTAAATCTTCTTTGACGACAGGCATAATAGCTGGCCAATTTTGTTGCTCTTGTTCTCGCAACGAATTCATGGAGTGCTTTCGACGAAATTTCGCAGTCACATCTGACTGATATAAAAAACAACTTAATATTACCAGGATCAGAATCAACGGGTAGCGACTATAATTACCGACCTCCAAAGTAATCGCCATCAATTGGTTCCAATCAACCGTTTTGGGATCGAGGGTCTGCATTAAGAAAATATCATTGGTCAGGGTGGGATTTTCAAAGAAATAATTAATTACATTTGCTTGAAGCATATCCCAAGCAAAGAGGATTGCGACAATATACTGATGAGCTGTCACCCAAATGATGTATCCTGTGAAAATTAATAAAGCAAAAATCCAGGCTCCCGCCATTGAATGATCGCCGGATTGCTGTTGTTGTTGTTGGCCCATCCGCATTCTCCCAGGACTTACGCAAAACCCCGAGCTCGAAGCCGATTGAGCATTTAATGAGGGTATTTAGGTAACTAAAAGACCTATTTAAATTCTCAACTCAACGAAGCGTTTAGGGATTTGCGTAAGTCCTGTCTCCAATATTGATAACCTCAGTATATACTGAGATTTTGTAATTGTAACTACCATCATACGCCCCCCAAAAGTCGCTGATTTATAAAACCACAGGATAAGAAGGCATGAAATGTTACGGGACTCATTAGAATCACAAGTACCACGATTCATTAAGTGTTTTATTGGTGGCTTTTCTATCAATTATTCCAGGCTTATTGGTTAAGAAAGCATTTAAAGCCCACCTGATGACAGGAAATGCCAATTGTTCCCAAGGTATTTTGTTCTTCTTAAACAAAAGTACCTCGCTGCTTTCAACACTACTTTTAAACTCTGGCTTTGACATAGTCGCGGCATAAACAATATGAATTTGATTAATACCTGTCAAAGAGTAGGTTCCAATAAGATGAGAAATATCTATTTCGACAAAGGCTTCTTCAAAAGCTTCTCGCTGAGCACCTTCCTCTAAAGACTCACCATTTTCTAAAAAGCCAGCAGGATAAGTCCATAAACCTAACTGCGGTTCAATAGCACGCTTGCATAATAAAAATTCATCTTCAAACGTTGTCACTGCACCCACAACAATTTTGGGGTTTTCGTAATGAACAGTTTGACAATAATTACAAACTTTTCTAACCCTTGTGTCATTGTGCGGGGTTGAAAAAATGATTGATTGATGTCCACATTGACTGCAAAAATCGGTGTTTGAATCATGCTTTTTCGTCATTTAAATACCTTACAGTAGCCATTTTTTAAAACGATATGTCGCAAAAATTTTAAACTCTATTCATCGTAGGTTTTAAACTAGGTAGAGAGGCTATTTTAGTAAGATAACGCCAAACTCGCAACTCCTTCCAAATAATAATAAATGCATCGAGGGATGTGTGCATGGTCCCATTTTCATTTTCAACGTGAAGAAACATCAACCGTTTCTAACGGCTAAGTCCTCTGGGTTAAAGGCTGTATTGCTCTATTATTTGGTTAGTGGAAACATTACCTCTGATAAAATTAAATAGGGGTGGGGTTAGTACGCCGGGCTACAAAGGCGTTTGACAATCAGAAAATAAGCTGTCACATTTAGCTTCGATAAAAAGCAGAGGCATGAATCCGATGGAACTTTCCTTAGAAAAAATTTTAAATGATGAGCAGTTCAACCTGAGCTTCCTCAAAATCTTGTTAGAAAATAGCTACGATTCAATCATAATAACTGATTGTACTGAACATACATCGATCATTTATGCAAATAAAGCATTCAACAGACTAACAGGGTATGAATCTTCGGAAGTAATAGGAAAATCCCCAAAAATATTGCAAGGTGTAGCTACCGATAAGCACGTTATTGCAGATTTAACTGATTCCTTAAAAAATGATTCTCCCTTTGAAGGACAGGCAATTAATTATAGAAAAGATGGCAGTTCTTTCATCATGAACTGGCGTGTACTACCTTTGAAGATAGATAACCAGATAATAGCCTGGATTGCCATACAGCGAGAAATAGGCTCTTTTGATAGTGTTGTTGCATAAATAGTTTTGCCAACTGTTTATGGCATGGTTCAAAAACCAACTATTCAAGTGAACAATAAGCCTGAAAAATACTGCCTGAATGTTTTAAACTTCGAGCTCTAACCTTTGGGAATTTTTCGAAAATTTCTTTTGAAATAGATCCCATCAATAACCGCCTATTGTTCTTAAAAAATTAGATTTTGACAAATTTAAAAGTAATACGTTATAATTTTTTCATTTACTGATTACTGTGAACACATCATGATAAAAAAAATTACTAAATATCACATTTTCACTTTGATTTTAGCCCTCTTTTTAGACGTAAACGCTTATGCAGAACCTTATAACCTTGGTAAACTCAAAACCCAGGTTATTCGGTATCATGATTCAGGTGCGTATCAAAAAGACATTGACCAAGTTGCTGCGCAAGCAACCCGATATATTGACGCTCAAGTACAGATCGCTGCGCGTACTCACCATCCTAAGAAATTAGCCCTTGTCTTGGACATTGATGAAACCTGCCTATCGAACTACCCGCATATGCTTGCCAATGATTTTTCTGGAACGCGTCAACAAATAGACCAAGCGTACTTAGCGGCGAATGCGCACGCTATCCAACCCATGCTGGCTTTATATCAACATACTTTACAACAGGGTGTCGCCGTGTTTTTTATCACCGCGCGCGATAAATCTTTTAGAAATGCGACGATTCGTAATTTACACCGTGCAGGTTACGCCAATTGGACCAGCATCGATCTGAAGACCGGACATCAACCTGTCGTCGCTTATAAAACCGCTACCCGCGCCGCTATCGAAAAACGAGGGTATACCATCATTGCGTCGATAAGCGATCAGTACAGTGATTTAGTCGGAGGATATGCACAAAAAACCTTTAAATTACCTAATCCTTATTATTACGTCCCAAGTGGTAACGACGAATCATTGTCACCTAGAAGAAAAAATTAAGGTCTCTTCTTCAAAGCCCTCTTCAGAGGCTACTTGTGGCTTCAAAAAATACGAAGCAGCCAAGCCCAGCGTGCCCGTGGCTATACCGACACATGCGAACATCCCATAACCCGTCGCTTGTTGACAAGTTAATGCCGCAATGATAGGCAAATACGAAACGCCCAAACTAAGCGACAGTAACACTAGCATCCCTGCAATCAATAAAAAAGTACTGACCACTTTCAAGATAAAAAATAGGGTTTCTAGCTTCAGTACGGAAAAATGCTCTACGATTTCTTCAACAGAGTTGGGCGGAGTCCCTGGTACAGAAATCCCTTGTGCAGGGTCCTCTGAGATAATCTCGCCGTTTTCTAAACGCGCAAATGCCGTATCAACCGTGTTTGAAACAGGATGCTCTATCCTTCTAGACCCATTATTTATGGGTGCAAACATGCTTAACCTTGGTTTAGTTGCTGTTTCCACAGGCGCGGTATTCGCTGGCACGCCTGATGACCAACTCGCGGTCAACAGGCGCATAATATAGTCTCTATCGTCTTGAGAGTCGTCATGGGATGCATAAATGCAAGCCACTGCACTTCTCATCTCACCGGCAAGTGCATTGGCAAATTCTGGCGAGTCTAGCACCCGTATCGTATCTGCAATAAGTAATCTGAGTAAGTCAAAACGATACTTCAGTCCCTTGCTTTCATGTAAAATCTGGCCAAAATACCTACGACGGCGTTCATTCGACACAGCATCATGCCCCCCATCAATATAGTTATTTAAGTCTTGCACCGCGCCAGACCAAGACTGAGAAGCTTGTGCTAGGGTCATGCCTGCTTTTTTTGTGGTCGCGCGGACTCGATGGTCCATCAATAGGTTTTTATTAGTTTTTAATAATTTTTCTAAGACAATTTCAGTCCGCAGCGCATCAATAAACTCCTGCTGATTTTTAAGCATTTGCTTTATTTTAATGCGTGTTTCTTCCTTAAAATTTAGTTGATCAAAAATTGCCAATGAAAACCACACGGGTTCTGAATCCTGAGATTGCATTTGATTTAAACGAACGAGTTGTTCGTATAAGGCATCCTCTAATACTCGCGGAGAACTCTCAACTATCAGGGATATTAAGCTCATTAAATACGACGTTGCTGCATTGTTCTGAAAAGGCGGGGAGATCGTTTTTATGGACGTTTGATTTGTATTAGATGATTGATTCTTATTAATTTCAACAAAATGCTGATCAAAAGGTGTGATAAAATATAAGTTTAATTTGTCTAATGAACTCGCCAGTTCTGGTGCACTTATTTTTAAATGAGCAAGCAGATTTGATCGCCCCGGTACATCGCACGACGCAAATAAACCCACTAAATCAATCACCGTTCTTGGTGGATTATTGAGGCCGGATATCAACGGTATTTTTTTTGTTTTATAGATCGATGCTACGCTCGCCCAAATATCAGGAACCAGTTCAAAATCGCTTGCTAATTCTTCAACTAAACACAACAAGTTAACATTGGTGGCATCCGATACGTCCAAAAACAAGGTATGCGTTATCGATTCATTGACGCTCTTCAACAGTTCTCGAGACGCCACAACCACCGCACCCATGTTCAATGCATGTAACAGCTTGGATTGATAGCCTTCTTGTATTTTTTGAATTCGTTGTTTCAAATTCTTTAAAAATTCTAGAAATTCCTCTTTGCATTCTAGTTTTTTAAGATATTCAAACTTTATATCTGTTTCTTCGGGTGTTAGAAACTTATCGATGAGTTCCGTTACTTTTGCACACAAAGCTTCGGCTGCTCGATCGTTAAGAGGGATATTCTCTGGCGTGCTCAGGTCCGGAGGATATTTTAAGCTGAGGGAAATATTGATGAATACCATCGTCACAAATCGCACTAAGTCGAGATGTCGAATTTCTTTGGGTGAGAGGTGCCCCGTGAATAATGTCCCTGATAGGGTGTGGGTTGGAGTTAATGCTAATTTACGTAAAAGTATGTGCGGCACGGCTTGCAAGAAATCATCCATACCATTACGTGCATAATCTAACGTTTCATTTTCACCTTCGGCATAATGCGCTTGTGTCACAAAGGAAAATGATGCCATGTTCATAATTGCATAGCCCGTATAAGGCTTTGTTTCGGAGGGTTCTGAGGAATGAATATTGGCTAGTCTGTAGAGCGTTCCGTTATTTCCTTGCTCATTTTGTAACAAACCAATAACGCTTTCAAAGAATTGTTGACTCCCTGAAGGTTGTTTAAGGGGCAAAAAAAAACTCGCAACGTTATGCTTACAATCTTTTTCGAACATTTCATGCTTATCTGATTCAGCCTTGTAATGAGCGTCGATCGCTTCGTAGCCTTTAAACAACCCGATCGCCGTACCCGCAATAACAAGCATACCCAGTCCTACTGCCGCTTCGTTTAATGACACGCCGGCAGTCACGGGATTCAATGTCTCCCTTAGGGTTGAGAGCGTCGGCATGCTCCCCGGCGTTAAAAGTTTTGATCCCATCGTCAACGTATTGATAAATCCTGATTGGATTTCACTTCTACCTGCAGTCATTCACACTCCTTGTTTACAACTAATTTCAATCTTGGCTTTTTCTTGCGCGGTACAGGTAAGTTGTCCTGTACTTGACAATACACCTCAAACACCCGCAATGCTTCATCGGTATCTGTGTCTACTAATTCAACATCTACTCCTTGATCGTCAACTAAAGTAAGCGATAAATGCATTTCACGAAAGCCCTCGATGCGATAACGTTCTTGAAATAATTTGATGATGGTCAGTAAACTTTCCGTCGCTTGGGCACTATCATGCCTGCCGTGAAAAATAATTTCCATAGATTCCTCACTTTTTTTATAGATTTCGTCAACGTTAACGGTCAAAGTATGGATTACTTGAATCATCCTAGAAAAAGCATTTAAAAAATCCCCTCGAATCAGGTATAATAGCAGATTGTTCGTTATTAATTGCTGGGGACTATGGCATTCATTGCATGTGGACTGAATCACAAAACAGCACCACTTAACATACGCGAATCACTCGCGTTATCAAACGACGCGCAATTAAATACCTTAGACAGCTTACTAGCATTACCCGCTGTCAGTGAAGCTGTTATTTTATCGACCTGCAACCGGACTGAGCTGTATTGTGATACGCAACAAAGCGACCAAGTTCTTCCTTGGCTTGCAGAACAACATCAGCTGTCTTTAGAAGAATTATTACCCTTCACGTATCTCTACCAGGACCAACAAGCAGTTCAACATGTCTTACGTGTCGCTGCTGGATTAGATTCTATGATGATTGGAGAACCTCAAATTTTGGGTCAAATCAAACAGGCTTTTCATCAAGCCGTCACTCATGGTGCAGTCGGAAGCCAATTGCATCCAATCTTTCAATTTATTTTTTCTGCCAGTAAACGCATTCGCACTCAATCCGGCATTGGTCACCACACAACGTCCATTGCTTACGCTGCCACACAATTAATCAGCCAACGTTTTCCGGATGCAACTCACTTGTCTGTATTCATTATTGGCACTGGAGAAACTGCCGCACTGGTCGCCAAATATTTATATCAACAGGGTATTCGACAATTCATGGTCACCAGCCGCACACCGAATCATGCAGCCAAACTTGCGGCACAATATGGCGCCCAAAGTATTTCTATTCACGAGCTCAGTCATGCGTTACCCAAGGCCGATATCATCGTTTCAGCTACCGCTTGCCCATTGCCGTTTATTGTTAAAGAAATGGTCGAACAAGCGCTAATTACCCGACAACACGCGCCGATGTTCTTTTTAGATTTAGCGGTTCCTCGTGATATTGACCCTGAAGTAGGCACCCTGCCTCAGGTGGATCTGTACAATATCGACGATTTACAAATGCTGACGCAACAAGGTCTGCAACAACGTCAAGTTTCCGCGCAGCATGCCGAACATTTAATTGAATTTGAAATTCAACAATTTGCGAATTATCATCGTTCCTTACGTGCCAAAGATTTAATATGCCGTTATCGTGCCACCATGGAAACCCTGGCGCAAACAGAGTTGCAACGTGCCAAACACCAATTGGAAAACGGCCAACCGCATTTCGATGTGTTAACAGAGTTCAGTCAACGCCTGATCCAAAAATTTACCCATGCCCCAACGATGAGTTTGCGCCAAGCCGCACTCGAACAGCGCGATGAAGTCCTCGAACTCGCGCATTATTTGTTTCAATCCAATATGATGCCTTATGAAGAAATCACTTGAAGCCAAATTAGAACAGATGCATGAGCGCTTTCATGAAATTAGTCGGTTGCTTTCTGACGCATCCATTATTGCTCATCAAGATCAGTATAAAGCGTTATCGAAGGAATATGCACAGTTGGAGCCTATCACCACCTGCTACACAGACTACTTATTAGCAGATCAAGACATTCTATCCTTACGAGAATTACAACAAGGAGACGACGCAGAGTTAGCTGCGATGGCCGAAGTTGAACTTGCAGATGCAGCCGTCACGCTTCAACAACTAGATGACGCCCTACAACAGCATTTGATGCCAAAAGATCCGGATGATGAACGCAATGTGTATTTAGAAGTCCGTGCAGGTACCGGTGGAGACGAAGCGGCCATTTTTGCAGGTGACTTATTTCGCATGTATAGCCGTTTTGCAGAGACTAAAGGGTGGCAAGTAGAGGTCATCAATGCCCATCATGGGGAACATGGTGGGTTTAAAGAAGTCATCGCGCATATTAGCGGCCAACATGTGTTTTCTAAATTGAAATTTGAATCAGGCACCCATCGCGTTCAGCGTGTGCCAACCACCGAGTCTCAGGGTAGAGTCCACACCTCTGCGTGCACGGTGGCAATTATGCCGGAAATCGATGCCATTAACGATATTCAAATCAATCCTGATGAATTACGCATTGATACCTATCGTGCATCAGGCGCAGGCGGTCAGCACGTCAATAAAACCGACTCTGCCATTCGCATCACGCACTTACCAACCGGTGTCGTGGTCGAATGCCAAGATGAGCGATCCCAACACAAAAATCGTTCCAAAGCAATGTCGTTGTTGAAAACTCGCTTACTATCGGCACAACAAAGCAAACAAAAACAAGAACAAGATCTCACCCGAAAATTACAAGTGGGTAGCGGGGATCGCTCCGAACGCATTCGTACCTATAATTTCCCGCAGGGGCGCTTGACAGACCATCGGATTAATTTGACGTTGTATAACCTCGCTGACATTATCGAAGGGGATTTATCTATGGTGATTGAGGCCTTGCAGCGAGAATATCATGCGGAATTGCTCGCTGAATTGGGGCGTCATGAGTCTTAATATCAACCAAGCACGCCAATGGGGCGCCACCACATTAGGCGCTCATCAAGATGCTTTGCGAGATGCGGAGATCTTATTACAGCATATTTTAAACGTTAATCGCGCTTATCTTTATACCCATAAGGAGGGTTATTTAAGCAACCATCACAGCGCAACTTATCAAGCGATGATAGAAGAACGCGCGCAAGGTATGCCCATCGCCTATTTGCTGGGTAAACGCGATTTTTGGACACTCACCTTGCAGGTTACGGCGGATACACTGATTCCGAGACCTGAAACAGAACAGTTAGTCGAACTTGCCTTAACGCGTTTAGCAGCGGCCCCCCCTCTTTCTGTATTAGAATTGGGCACAGGCAGCGGTGCTATTGCTTTAGCGTTAGCCAGTGAACGGCCTCATTGGCAAATCACAGCCTGTGATAAGCAACAAGAAGCGTTAAATGTGGCACGCAAATCGGCACAAACCTTAAGATTAAATCACATAGAATGGGTACAATCCGATTGGTTTCAGGCATTTGATCAACGCATCTTTCATGCGATTATTGCTAATCCTCCATATTTATCTCAACATGACCCACATCTTCAACAAGGCGACTTACGTTTTGAACCTCATACCGCACTTGTCGGCGGCGATAGTGGATTAGAAGCCTTACACTGGATTATCCAGAACAGTTCTCATTATTTACAGGATCAGGGGATCCTTCTGTTAGAGCACGGTTACGAACAAGGCCCAGCCGTTGCTGCTTTACTCAGACAATACGGGTATGAAGATGTTCAGTGCTGGCAAGATCATCAAGGACACGATCGCATCAGTGGTGGACAACTAAAAATAAAATGAAGACATCGACGTTTTTCGTAATTTCTGTATAATAGATAGTTTATTGGTTACAAAGTGAGTGCATCATGGCAGTAAAAAATGACACGGTTGGCTTTATGGGTATTCCCGCTTACCAAGAGGCTCTTGGTGAATCCTATATGAATGAGCATCAACGTGCGCATATCGAAAAAATCCTATTAGCATGGCGACAATCTTTGATGGAAGAAGTGGATAGAACGGTGACGCACATGAAAGATGAAGCAGCCAATTTCCCCGATCCCTCGGATCGCGCTAGCCAAGAAGAAGAATTCAATATTGAATTACGGACACGCGATCGTGAACGCAAACTCATTAAGAAAATTGAAGATGCCTTAGAACGACTCTTAGAAGATGACTTCGGCTATTGCGAGGCATGCGGGATAGAAATAGGCTTGAGACGTTTAGAAGCACGTCCGACAGCAACCCTCTGTATTGATTGCAAAACCTTGTCTGAGATTAAAGAACGACAAAATCAAGGTTCATAAACCTCAGATAATATCTGTCTTTGTAAACACATCAAAGCAATCTCAGTAGCCTGGGTTGCTTCGATGGTATCGATTTTATCAAATGAGATTGTAGGCAGAAACGGGCGCATTCTTAGCCAGGATCGCTTCAATCATAAACCAGTACCGCTCGATTGCCCCTCGATTCGCCTCTAGTACCTGTGTCGCGCGCGCTACTTGTTGCTGGCACTGTTCTGGATTTTGGTACAACGCAATAATGTTATCCGTTAAGTCTGCTGCTGAACGAGCTTGGTACAACGCTTGATGAGAGGAAAGATCCATACAGATTGATTTCGCATTGTGCATATAGGGCCCGCAACCAACAGGCACCCCCATAGCGATAGGTTCTAAAACATTATGTCCGCCGATTGGAACTAAAGATGCCCCTACAAACGCATAATCACTGATCGCATAAAAACTCATCAATTCACCCATCGAGTCTAATATAATCACCTCAACATTTGGATCAATCGTCTCGGGTTGACTGCGTAATCCAGTCCGCCATCCCTGCTGTTGTACTAAGGCATAGACGGTTTGAAAGCGTTCTGGGCGGCGCGGCGCAATCAGTAATACAATCCCCGGGATTGCGTTTTTCATTCGTTGAAAATGGGCTAACAATTGTATTTCTTCATCGTCATGAGTACTGGCAGCAATCCACACCGGGCGATCCCTCCCCCACTGCACTTTTAATCCAGTCAAATCTTTAGTCGCAACAATCGATAAATCAAACTTCATATTACCCATTGTCGACACCTTTGTCTCGGCCGCACCTATGGCTCGATAACGCTCGACATCCAACTCGGATTGGGCACCTATCCAAGAAAACAAGGCTACTATCGGTCGTAATAAACGTCGTATTTTCATATATTTCAGAAAAGCATGATCAGATAAACGGGCATTCACCAAGGCTAAAGGGATCCCGGCACTGTTTGCGTAATAAATGAGATTGGGCCATAACTCAGTTTCCATGATAATACCGATACGTGGTTGTACCCGCTTTAAAAAGCGTCGCACACACCCAGGCAGATCATAAGGAATGTATTGATGTGCCACCCGCGATTCAAACTGCGTTGTGATATGCTGCGAACCGGTCGGGGTCATGCTTGTGACCAATACCGTTAAATTGTTGGCTAACATTCGTTCGATAAGTGGCGTGGCGGCTACCGCTTCTCCTAGAGACACCGCATGCAACCATACATCGACGCTTGCAGGCAAATGACGGCCCAGTGAAAAACGTTCGTTTATTCTATGCCTATAAGCGGGCAAGTGCCAACTTTTCCAGACTAATCGCAGAACAATATAAGGAACCAAACAGTACATCAAAACCGTATACAACCGCCGCATCATAACCCCTATCAAAGAGTGCTAGGATTATACGCTACACTCAGTTTATAATCCTAATCTTATGCAGAAATTCTCTTACTGCATAGGGAGTTTTCATGGATTTACGAGAACAATTTCTTTCTCATACCTGGTGGGGAAAACTCATTGGGGCTTTCTTCGGATTTTTGATAGCCGGTCCTCTCGGCGCTTTTTTTGGATTATTTGTCGGAAATTTTTTTGATCGCGGCTTAACCCTTCATTTCTCTCACCCCTTTTGGGCGTATCAAAGCGAAAAGAACCTAGCGACGAAGATGGCTTTTTTTGAAACTACCTTTGCTATGCTAGGTCATATGGCAAAAGCTGATGGCCATGTTTCCCAAGCAGCTATTGATTATACCAATAACATCATGGCGCACATGAAACTCAATAAAAAACAAGTGGGATCCGCACAAAATTGGTTTCACCAGGGGAAATCATCGCAATGCAATGTCGCACAAACCATCACCCGATTGTATCAAGCCATTCGCTATAAACCGACACTCATCCATCTATTTGTTGACACACTCTATAATTATCTCAAAATTATTGGGATATCTGAAAAAAAGGTGGCAATAATGAATGAAATGTTAACCTATCTTCAATTAGCCCCTCTCTATCAAAATCATCGTTTTAGCCACGATTTTTCTTGGTATACTTCCGAACGCCAGCCACCCCATTCCTCACAACGCGCCCATCACCAATCTCAGTATCAATCTTACCGCCACCAACCCCGGCCTTCTTATCATCAATCGCCGGATGATCCCTACACAATCCTTGACATCCCTCCGACTGCCTCGATAACTGAGGTAAAACGCGCATACCGTCGTCAAATCAGCCGCTACCATCCTGACAAATTAATCGCGCAAGGTGCCAGTGCCAGCACAATCAAAGCTGCCACAGAAAAAACGCAACTTGTTCGCAAAGCTTATGAATATATTCGGAAGCTAAAGGGGGGATAAGGAATATTCAGTCTGATTTTTAATAGGTTGTTCAAAAGAACGCTGTGTGACGTTGGTGGCATCCAGAGGTTGCGTCTCCAGATAGTTGATGCCTAAAAAATGAAAACCTTTCTCAATTGAACCTGCGCGTGTTTTTTTGCACGACAATCGTAATCGTCTTTCTTGTAAGACATCCCATTGTATCAAATGCATCATCAAGAGGCTTAAAATAAAGCGCGCTAAAAAACTGCGATAATGGGCCACGAAGTGCAATACCATAGTCAGGTTTTTTATAACCGCGCGGCGTCTCTATTGGGTTTTTAACAATATTTACCAGCATAAATTGTACATTTTTATTGCTATAATGATACTTAATGTCTTGAATCAATAAATGATGTTGAATAGATTTGTAATAGGATTTGATGTCTGCACGTAGGATGTATTGGGGTTGCTGTACAGCAATGACTTCTTTGATACGTTGTGTTGCTAGTTTAACGCCTTTGGGCTCGTGTAAATGGTGACAATTAGGATTCATCACGTGCGTAAAGGTTGGCTTTAATTGTTTAAGCAATACATTTTGTAAAATCCGATCAGATAAATGTAGTTGATCAACCATTTCATCTTTAAAATAATGGCGCTTAAGAAAACGTGGTGTATCCCTATCATTAATAATCGATTGCACGCCCTGAGGAGAACCACTCGCTGATATTACGTGCCATCTGAGCTGAGGCAATACGCAAGCCAATGAAAATATTGAGATTTATGTAAGCCCTGCCTTAATTTGGAGCGTTAACAAGTGTTGGATCCTCATAGAATGGGGATTGTCTAGCACACATACCCACCGTTCCTACAAACATACCGAATACACCTGCTCCGATCAGACCGGTTGACACGATAGGCAATACCGCTAGTTGTGCCTGGAGTAAACAAATAACGCCGAGCGCTGCGACTACGGCTCCACCCATAAATAACAAGGCATAACAATTCAAGCACAATGAAGCACTTAGATTCTTGGAGTTTTGTCGATTGTTATTCATAATATCAAATTGCGATTGCGTATTATTCTCATAAGATATCTCACTATCGAGACTGCTCGATCTGCTTCTTATTATGTCGAGATAAGATCGACCACTATAAGGGCTTCTTGTTGGACTCTTAATCAATGACCTTTCTCGTTCATCCATTGCCAAAATAGCTGGGGGAAGGTTACGAAGTCCGATATCCCTTGGACGTTGACAAGGTGTTTCATATAATTTTTTGTTGTCTTCTATTATATCTTTTGCTTTTTTCCGCGACATTATCTCAGTCAGATC
>CANNJG010000018.1 GCA_947504795.1 Legionellaceae bacterium | reverse complement strand
TTAATTATTTACACGATTTCTTTTTTGTTGTTTTTTTAGGTTTGGCCGCTTTTTTTAATATCTTCATGATATCACTCCAGGTTAGTTAAACGAGCCTTACATGCTCTTTTTCATGCCGTACTTATTGATACATTAAAGTTCAAACATGAAAAATAATATTGCATTTGCTCAACTTAAGTATAGATTACGTGGCCAATAGTGCAAATTTTTTCATCATTCTATTGGATTATTTTTCAGATGTCCTTTGGTCTCTAGCCAAATTTTTCTATCGCCAGCGCGCTTTTTAGAGAGCATCATATCCATGATGGATTGTGTCTCTGTTTCATTCTCGAGAGTTAATTGTATCAAACGTCGCGTATTCGGATCCATGGTGGTTTCACGCAATTGCATAGGGTTCATTTCGCCTAAACCCTTAAAGCGTTGGACATTAATTTTGGTTTTACTTTTTTCGGTTAACTTGTTGATCACTTGCTCTTTTTCATTATTATCCAATGCATAATAAACATCTTTACCAGCATCAATACGGTATAAAGGGGGCATTGCGACATAAACGTGACCTGCCTCTACCAAGGGTTTGAAGTGTTTTAAGAAAAGGGCGCAAATCAAAGTCGCTATGTGAGCGCCATCGGAATCGGCATCAGCTAAGATGCAAATTTTACCATAACGTAAGCAGCTTAAATCAGCTGAACCGGGGTCCACCCCAATCGCTACTGCAATATCATGAATTTCCTGTGACGCTAATACTTGAGACGAGTCTACTTCCCAAGCATTTAAAATTTTACCTCTCAAGGGCAAAATGGCTTGAAAATCCTTACTGCGCGCTTGTTTGGCTGAGCCACCCGCAGAGTCGCCTTCGACCAAAAAAAGCTCAGCTTGATTTAAATCTTGCTGAAGACAATCCGCTAATTTTCCGGGGAGAGCAGGGCCTTGATGAACACGTTTTCTTGCTACTTGTTTGGCTTGTCGCAAACGCTTTTGTGCGCGCTCAATGACTAAATTTGCTAATGCCTCACCCTGGTTACGGTGTTCATTTAACCACAATGAGAAACTATCTTTAACCACCGTACTTACCCAGCTTGCGATTTGACGCGAGGTTAAACGTTCTTTTGTTTGACCTGCGAATTGCGGTTCTTTCATTTTTACCGATAGCACATATTGGCACGGTTCCCAGAGATCATCGGCGGTTAACTTCACGCTTCTGGGACAAAGATTGCGTAACTCGCAAAACGTAGCTAACGCTTCAAATAACCCGGTGCGAAACCCGTTAACATGTGTGCCGCCTTGCACCGTTGGAATCAAATTCACATAACTTTCATTGACTGGCGTGGCCGGTGGGGTTTCCGTCCACGCGAGCGCCCAGTCTAGGGTAGCTTCGCTACTCGCAAATTCTCCGACGAAGGGTTCTTCTGGAATATAATTTGCGGGGAGTGAGAGTAATAAATAGTCTAACAATCCCTTTTGATAACACCATTGAGTGGTTTCTTTGGTATGCCGATTGATAAACGTCATCGATAAACCCGAGCATAAAACCGCCTTGGCGCGTAATACATGGGTTAATTGTTTGACTGAAATACGTTTGGAGTCAAAATATTTTGGTTCAGGCCAAAAGTGAATAAGCGTTCCGGTATCGCGTTTTTTAATGGTACCGATTGCTTGTAGTTCGCCCGCTTTATCGCCATGGGCAAAATTCATTTGATACCGAACACCATCACGTTTAATAATCACTTCTAAACGCTCGGAGAGGGCATTGACAACCGAAACCCCAACTCCATGCAGACCACCGGAAAATTGGTAATTCTTATTCGAGAATTTGCCGCCGGCATGTAGGCGTGTCATGATCACTTCAACGCCGCTTAAGCCCAATTGTGGATGATTATCCACCGGCATCCCGCGGCCATTGTCAGTTACTTCAATTGATTCATCTTCAAATAGCGTGACGACAATCTCATTGGCAAATCCTGCCAACACTTCATCGACAGAGTTATCGATGACTTCTTGTGCCAAATGATTGGGTCGAGTTGTATCCGTGTACATACCTGGCCTGCGCTGAACAGGCTCTAAACCACTGAGGACTTCGATTGCTTCTGCTGTATATTGTTCTGACATAGAGGGCATAGACTGCAAGCTTTGTTAGACATTATAGTATCCTGCCGGGGTAGGCAATGCAATCATCGTGAGTAAACACAATGCAAAAAGGGTGTTTTGGAACAAGAAAATCGAGTTGAGGGGTCAGTCCTTATCACGCCTAGCGTAAACGATATTTCTGGATCAAACATTGCAATGACCAACGAAACATCCCCACATGGGGTTTCCCCAACGCAGCGCGTTGGTCGTATTTTTGAAATGCAAACGGGCCGTTTTTATCCACATATCCAAAAATCGCAGAGCTGAACCAATTGCCTGAAAATACCTCACGCCAGTGTTCCGTTTCGTGACCTTTAAAAATGAGAACATCACCAATCTCTAAGGCGACCGCTTTAGCCTTACCTTGAAGCGTTAACATCAAAGGCCAGGTGTGTTGTTGTGCTTTGAACGTTTCGTCAGTCCCGATAACTATTCCCGCTACAAATTGACATGAACTCCGGTCTTTATGTTTACGTAATTGCGTCCCATGTTTATATACATAGTAAAAAGATAGTGTTGGCCAGAGTTCAAGCCCCGTTGCTTGTTCCACGATAGGGGTTAATTTCTCCAATAATAATTCCATCATTGGATCCCCATATTCGCGGTGCACGTTGTCTAGTGGGTCTATGTTTTTTTTTATATTGGGTCGAGCGTTGGCTTTAAAGCGGGTGTAATCGGCAAGCAATGCACAAAATGCTTCAGGCACTACGTTTTTGACTATCGTATGATTATCCTTTTTAAGGATCGGCCCGCTAGTGATCATGGTTTAACCTAGTGCAAGGTGAGCAGTATTCGTCGACATCTTTTGGCCCGCGTCGAACAACGCTCCAAACTACGGATGACTTCGATTGCATCGGCTGCAGCCGTCCGCTGGCACAGAGGATATAGACTGCAAGCGTTACAAATCATTATAGTACCCAGGCGTGGTAATGCAATCGCCTTGCATCATCATCGTATTATCCTGGCCCGGGTTTGTTTTTTTTAGACACAAAGACAAACATATGCTATGTTGCATACGCTTAAATTTGGATTATGAGGTGCTGACATGTTGCTGCATAACGAATCGTTGTTTCTTCCTTCAAAACAAATGTATATGCTCCCTTCAGGAGAAGCTTATTCAAATGCTAAAAAAGAGTTTCTGTTGAGGCAATGCCCTCACTATTCAACCAGCAATGTTAACGAAAAATGGACTTTCTTAATCAGCCAATTTTCGAAAAGCTTACCAACGTTTAGAGCGGCAGAAAGACCAAACAATTTGTCTACTGATCAAATCAAACAGCGATTAGATGCATTTAAAACAAAAAGAAATGACACTTCTTCGAGTAAATATAATCTCTCCATAGTGCAATGTAATCGTTATTTTGAGGATTTTTTATTCTTATACACAACACAAGATTCGCGTTTTAAATTATCCGATGTTTCCAAAAAGACACTGTTAACTTCGATTATTAGAGCAATGGGTGTTTGCGAAGTCGGTATTAACACCGAGTTTTATGCGGTTTTACAAGAAGTACAACGTGATACAGATTGGGTGCGCAATGAATTATCTAAAGCGCGTGCAGAATGTATTCGTGAATTGCATAAACGCTATAATACGCAACACGGTATCTCCGATGCGATTAACGTTCATGTCTACGACCATTTTGTACGGATGGCAAACACACATCATTTTGGCATTGAACAAAAAGAGACAATCTTAGATACGTATGCTGGGTCAATGCGTACTGAATTGTTAGAGGCTTGTTTCAATGCGCACCACAAGGAACTATTTCAACAATACGAGATAGAGGCGCCTTGCACCTTGATGACGTATCTCGCCAGTGAGATAAACGCGGTCTTAGGGCCCAATCCATGGGATAATAATTCTGAATTGAATCGCGATGATATAGCCGCGCTGCTGCAAGTGCTGCGAATGCACTTTGGCGACGATGCCAATCCCCATGAACTTATAGTACTGGAATACCCGGAATTCAAAACAGATTCGTTGGGTAATTTTGTTTTAGATAAGTATAAAAATAAAATTACCGACGTTTCATCATGTATCAGCCGACTAAAACCCAGACATGAATTTGATGACATGATTAGACAATGGGTCATCCAGAAAATGTTGAAAGAAGGTTATTACATCGAGGTGAAACAACTGCTTGACAACTCAAATTTGTGCAGAGAATTGACCCTTCGCAACAACTTGGCATGGGAGGACTTTCGTACAACGTACGATGTCATCACCACCAAGCAATTCGATGCTATCCGCGATAATACGCAACATATGATGGTCATTCAAGCTTATCCCGACTTGATACTGAGTAAACTTCGGGATTATCCAGAGTTAGTATCATTATTAGCGAGTACGCAACCAGACGTTAAAGAACAAGTTTTAACGCTGTTTGCAAGCATACTGCGTCAGGAAGTGGATGCCTTACCCAATGAGGAACGGTTGCGGGACCTTGTGTCTGGATTGGTTGATTTTTTTGACGGAGATGCAGACTATCTGAAACGATTGCCACCGAAGCTGTTGGAACATCCTGACATCGGCAAAGCCCTGGTAGCAAAGGATGGGTTATTATGGGTGAATTTGGGCGCAACATTAAAGAATGATGTTGACATATATCAAATGGCTCAGAAGCAGAATCCTGACGTCGTTTGTTATAAGTTAAATCATCAAGACAAACGAAAAAGGGTAGCACAACGATTAGCGCTTCTTCCAATTGGTCTGCGGGCGGACTTAGGATTTTACCTCAACGATGAGCGGGTCCTTTGTTATCTGGGACAGTTAGATGCCTATCGTATTTTATTAAATCATGTTGACATTTCTGTTGACGATTTTTTAAAGTATGCACCCATGCTTTCGCCAGATATGTTAACGAAAGCGATTCAATATCGTAAACAGCACAAGTTGAAACCGCTGCCTATCGTGGGACAAAGTCAGCGAACGCTCGATATGTTGCTAAAATTTCAAAGTGAGATTCATGTTGAATTAGGGCCAAATGTTTTTTATAATGAACCCTGTAAAATCAGAAAACTGACCGATGCCGCCAGGATAAAGCAAGCAGACAATCACCATCCTTTGGTTTATTTAGCTAAAAATAAAAATTGGATTCAGGGATTCAGTCAATACCAAGCCTATCAGATAGGCGAAGGTCGTCGAACGTTACATTTCAGAGCATGCTTATTAGCTTTGAGCAAAGCACTATTGTATGTGCTTGCCGTATTTGTATGTGTGAAGGCATTTCTTTTTCTTTACTTAGGAGTTGATTTAAACCTTCAGTCATTCTATGCGTGTGCGTCGGAACGGGGGTTTGGGTTTGTCTTTTTGGTAGACTTTTTGGCTAATAGTATAACTCAACTGTTAGTGTTTGCAGTGTGGGAGTTACTCTGCCAAGGCTTCGGACATCTAGTACAAGCACAGGATTACGTCATACAGGGCGTCGAGGCATATTTATACAGTTATAGTCATGAACCCGAAACGCATAAAGACTGGCAGGAACAGATTAAGATTGTAATCGCCAGATTAAGATTACGAGACGAGCCAGCGAGTCAGCAAAAAGCGGATATTTTAAACCAGTTAAAAACAAAAATGTGGAATGAATCTGATTTGGACAATCATCCTGCTTACGTGAATAAGCGTTACGACATTGAATATCAGCAAAAAAACTACCGAGTATCTTTCGCCGAAGTAGCTGCTTGCCGACGTGAGGTAGATGCGCAATTTAGTTTAGATAAAACGATGGGTGCTATCTTAACGTTTGGCTTATTTCATGTGCCCACGTCATCCGAACGTTTATTGCTCCCTATTACTCAAAAAGCACAGTACGGTGTTATTCCGCAACTGGGATGAAGGCATAAATGGCTTAACCTTGTACAATAGGGGGCATTTTATCCGCATAATTAAGCGGTCTTTGCGCTAACACTTTGGCGGTATTCAGTGCTGTTGCTAAAAACCCTCTAGCGATATCACTGTTGGTGGATATCGCTGAGGGCAATCCTTGATCACAGGCTTGACCAATGCGGCTATCCAGCGGAAGTTGTCCCAATAGGGCACAACCATATTGTTTGGCTAAGCGTGCGGCGCCTCCTTGACCAAAAATAGAATCGGTATGTCCGCAGTGACTGCAGCGATGCGTCGCCATATTTTCGATAATACCCAAGGTATAAATATTGGTTTTCGCAAATAATTGGATGGCTTTGTCGGCATCTAACGTCGCGACTTGTTGCGGCGTTGTTACGATAATGGCCCCTGCCAATGGGATTTTTTGTACTAAGCTTAATTGAATATCTCCTGTACCTGGCGGCAAATCGATACATAAATAATCTAAATCTTTCCAAAGCGTGATATCTAACATTTGAATTAACGATTTCGCTAACATCGGGCCACGCCATATCAAGGCACTGTCTTCTTGGGTTAAGTATCCAATCGACATGGCATCAATCCCATGCACGTTTATGGGTAAATAGTTGTCACCCTCAATCCTAACTGGCGGTACTTTACCGAGCATGAGCGGTACACTCGGGCCATAAATATCCGCGTCCAATAGGCCAACGCGCGCGCCCAAACGTGCTAACCCCGTGGCTAAATTGACCGCGACAGTCGATTTACCCACCCCGCCTTTGCCGGAAGCGATGGCAATAATATTTTTGACACCCCGTAACCCTCGTCCGGGCAGTTGAGTTTGATGCGCGCGGATAGATTGTTCTACGGTTAAGGTTAACGTGTAATTCGGTAATTGTGCTTGGATGACGGGAAGTAAGGATTCTTGTAGAAAATGAATAGGGTAATTTGCACAAAGATGAATTTGAATGGTTTTTGATTGAATATCGAGCCGAGGTTCGATATTGAGATCGGTCAGACTCACGTTTAATAGTGTGTCTCGGGTGGTGGAGATAAGGTCATAGAGGGCTGCTGTCATCACGTTACTCAACACTTTCTACCGGGTCATATTCGACCTGTTGTAATACTTCTAAAAAATACTGCCCATAATGCGCCAACTTATGTTGACCCACGCCTAAGACTGTTAATAATTGCTCGGGGTTTTTAGGCATCACCCGAATCATATCATGAAGCGTAGCATCACTGAAAATTAAAAACGGAGGTTTGGATTCTTCTTCGGCCAATCGTCGTCGTAGTGCGCGTAATGTCTCGAATAATGGGCTGGAAACAGCAACGGATTTTGGTAATTTTTTTGGTGATAATTTAGGCTGATGCACCAGCTCTGTCAAAAAAATAGTTTTTTGATTTAATAAAATTGCTTTGGCTTTATCCGTTAGGCGCAGCACGTTAAAATGATTGGGATCTTGCTTACAATAATTGCGATGGATTAATTGCCACGCAATATGTTTCCAGTAGGCTGCTGATTGATCGGTGCCAATGCCAAAAGTTGATAAGTGTTGATGACCCGCGAGTTTAATTTTTTCCGCATCACTCCCGCGCAACACGTCAATGATATGATTTAAGCCGTAATTTTGTTTGACTCGGTAAATACATGATAAAAACTTTTGCGCAGCGATAGTCGCATCAATCGTAATGGGAGGATGGTCGCATATGTCACAGAACCCGCAGGCTTCTTCGTGCGTTTCGTCAAAATAGCGTAATAAAATTTGCCGGCGACAATGAGTGGCGGTGGCAAAGGCGATCATATGATTAAGTTTGTGATGTTCGATGCGTTGTTGCTCTTCTTGAGGCAATGCCGCAATCCAGCCACGTAATCGCGCGCTGTCTGCCGGATCAAATAGCATTAATGCACGTGCAACAACACCATCGCGCCCTGCGCGCCCGGTTTCTTGATAATAACTTTCGATAGTCTTGGGAACATCTACATGAATCACAAAGCGGACATTCGATTTATCAATTCCCATTCCGAAGGCGATGGTGGCGACGACGATATCAATATGATCATGGCGAAACTGCGTTTGTACTTCACGACGTTCTTGGTAGGATAATCCTGCATGATAAGCACGAACGCGTGATTGATAAGCTTGAAGTTTAGCCGCTAAGGTTTCTACCCCAGAGCGCGTTGCCGCATAGATAATGCCTGATGCTTGAGAGGGGGGTTGGGTTTGGAGAAAGTCATGAATTTGTTTAACAGGATTTTGTTTCACTAAGACTTGATAGTAAATATTCGGTCGATTAAACGATGCAATATAAGGTTTCGGTTGATAGTTTAATTTGGTTACAATATCTTGCCGAGTTTGACAATCTGCGGTGGCAGTGAGAGCAATTAAGGGGACGTGAGGAAATTGATCTTTTAAAATACCCAAAGCCGCATATTCAGGGCGAAAATCATGTCCCCATTGAGAAATACAATGCGCCTCATCAATGGCAAATAAAGCAACGCTGCACTCGTGAAGACGATCTAAAAAGTTGTTATGTAATAGGCGCTCCGGGGCAATATAGAGCAAATCCAATTGATTCGCGTGGAGTTGTGCCAAGACGCTTCGTGCCTGCGCACTGGTGAGTGAGGAGTTATAATAAGCGGCACGAATGCCTAATTCGGTTAATGCCGCGACTTGGTCTTCCATTAACGCAATGAGAGGCGAGACCACGATGCCAATCCCTTCTCGTATCATTGAAGGAATTTGGTAGCATAATGATTTACCTCCACCCGTGGGCATGAGTACCAGCACATCGTTGCCATTGATTACATCTTGAACAATATCGGCTTGAGGCGAACGAAAGCTGTCAAAACCATAATAATTTTTTAAGATATCACCCGCAGTTTGCTCAGTTGGATAACGCATATTATTTTTCTTCCTGGGGTATTCTGACTTTACAACACGGTCAGGGCAATGCTATTTATATACTTAGGGACTTACGCAAAACCTCGATCTTTTCGTTGGATTTAGTGTTTAATTCGGTGGTTTAGCTATCTAAACTTCCTCATTAAATCTTAAATCAGCCTCGATCTCGGGGGTTTTGCGTCAGTTCTGTACTTCTCTTGTTCCAACGTAGACAAGTAAATCATAGAAGGACCGAGGATGCAATTTGAATTGAATGAAGAGCTGCGTGCTTGCCGCAATATGGCAGAAGAATTTTCGCGAACGCATCTAGAGCCCTATGCGAGCGAATGGGATGCAAAGTCAGAATTTCCGGTGGCAACTTTCCGGGAAGCTGCAAGCTTAGGGATGGCCGGACTGTTTGCGAAAGCAGATATTGGGGGCTCGGAGCTCAGTCGTTTGGCCGCTGCTATTATTTTTGAACAGCTAGCCGTTGGCTGTGTGAGTAGTAGTGCCTATCTCTCTATTCATAACATGGTGACCGGCGTGATTGATCGGTACGCCTCAGCGGCATTGCGCTCACAATGGGGACCGCAATTAACCACAATGCAAGCGCTCGGTAGTTATTGTTTAACCGAACCTGATTCTGGCTCTGACGCAGCGTCTTTGAAAACAAGTGCCGTGATAGAGGGCGACCATTATGTGTTGAATGGCTCTAAAGCATTTATTTCCGGAGGAAGTGTTGCGGATCTCTATCTGTGTATGGTCAGGACGAGTCCCGATATGCATCGAGGCATTACCTGCCTACTCGTTACAAAAGATACGCCGGGGCTGAGTTTTGGCTTGTTAGAAAAAAAAATGGGTTGGCGCAGTCAGCCCACCACTATGGTGTATTTTACAAATTGCCGTGTTCCCGTCACAAATCGTGTCGGGGAAGAAGGGCAAGGGTTTAAAATTGCTTTGTCCGCTTTGAACGGTGGGCGTATTAATATTGCTGCCTGCTCATTGGGTGGGGCGCTATTTTGTTTACGTACCACGCAACGCTACTTGCTAGAACGCAAACAATTTAACGAACCGCTGAGTCAGAAACAAGCGTTACGCTTTTATTTTGCGGATATGCTGACTGAATTTACGGCCGCGCGCAATATGGTGTATCAGGCTGCAGATTATTTAGACCGAGACCATCCCCACGCGGCCTTATACTGTGCGATGGCCAAACGCTTAGCGACCGATGTCGGTTTTCAGATCAGTGACAGAGCTTTGCAGTTGCATGGTGGCTATGGTTATTTAGGCGACTATCATGTCGAGCGCGTATTCCGTGACTTACGGGTTCACCAGATTTTAGAGGGTACGAATGAGATTATGCATGAGATTATTGCTAAATCGGTCCTCAATGATACGTATACGATAGAGTAGGGGGATCTTAAGATGGCTGTTATAGAACATTCCATGCGTGATGGCGTTCTGGTAATTATGCTGAATCGTCCCGATAAATTAAATGCGCTTAATGAAGAAGTACTCACCACTTTAACCACCTTATTGACTACCGCGAAGCAAACGACTGCTATTAAAGCGGTGTTGATTAGCGGACAAGGCAAAGCTTTTTGTGCGGGTGCTGATATTACGCGATTAGCCGTATGTGATGCGCAAACTGGATATGCGTTTGCGCTAGTCGGTCAAACGGTGTTTCGGTTATTAGAGACATTGGGCAAGCCTTCATTGGCTGCAATCAATGGCTATGCATTTGGCGGTGGCTGCGAATTGGCTATGGCCGCAACCCTTCGCATCGCGGCACATACTGCGCAGTTTGCGCAACCCGAAGTAAAATTAGGCGTTATTCCTGGCTATGGTGGAACCCAACGCTTGGCGCGATTAGTTGGGAAAGGGCGCGCGTTAGACATGTGTTTGACTGGACGTGCCATCGATGCTGAGACTGCGAAACAGTGGGGGTTGGTGTCTGATGTGGTTCCGTTAGCCGAATTAGAAGATAAAGCCATGCACGTGTTACACACCATTTTAGCTATGGCACCCCTTGCTATCCAGAGCGTTATGGAAACGATTGATCATGGCTATGATCTGTCTTTAACAGACGCGTTACATATTGAAGCTTTACAGTTTTCTAAAACCTGTGCAAGTGTGGATAAAAATGAAGGGGTGGATGCTTTTCTCACCAAGCGCACGCCGCGATTTAAGGGAGAGTAGGGGTGACGTTAACTTGTGTTGCAGAGGGGCAATTAGGGGTAATCACTCTCGATAGGCCGAATGCATTACATGCTTTAAATTTATCCATGATTGAGGCGCTCATCACCCAGTTGATCCTGTGGCAACATGAACCGAGTATCCGTGCAGTGCTGATTCAAGCGGCTCCCAGCAAAGCGTTTTGCGCGGGTGGCGATATTCGTTGGATTTATGATCAGCGCGGTCATCTGAGTACGCAAATGAATTTTTTTGAGCGGGAGTATCATCTTAATCAACTGATTCACGATTATCCTAAACCCTATATCGCTTTGATGGATGGGCTCACCATGGGCGGTGGTGTGGGGATTGCCTTGCATGGCTCTCATCCGGTGGCGAGTGAACGTTTTGTATTTGCTATGCCAGAAACAACGATTGGTTTTTTTCCGGATATTGGCGGCAGCTATCTTTTATCTCGATGCCCGGGTTACTTTGGGGTCTATTTAGGATTAACCGGTGATCGTCTCTCGCCTATCGATGCGTATGGATTAGGATTAGTCAAGGCGCGGGTCCTATCAGACAATTTCCCGCGCTTGCTGACGTTATTAAAGTCAGCTGATTTATCCGATGATGCGTTTCAAGCGGTGGATACCTGTTTAAAAAAAATGGCGCAACCCGAAGAAGAATCGCCCTGGCTGTCTCGGAAACCAACGATTGATGCTTGTTTTGGATTAGCCACTCTAGAGGGCATTCATGAGGCTTTGTTGGTAACAAACCAGGAATGGTGCTATTCCATTCGTACTAACTTAATGAAAAAGTCACCGTTGAGTCTAAAAGTGACCTTGCAACAGCTGAGGCTGGCACGAACCTTAGATCTAGACCTATGTTTGCAGATGGACCGCAGTTTGGTGGGCCACTTTTTACAAGATCATGATTTCTATGAAGGGGTACGTGCGCTGGTCGTCGATAAAGATCAACAACCAAAGTGGCAGCCTGCAGATTGGGAAGCGGTGACGTCCGCTAGGGTCGAACACTATTTTTCTTCAGCTTTGTGACAGCGAGCCTTGTCACGGTTATAATGCGCAATCATTAGAGGACTCTGAGTAAGCACATGACGGATTTTTATCACGATTTTCGCAAGCGGCGCACATTTGCGATTATTTCACATCCCGATGCGGGTAAAACGACAGTTACTGAAAAGCTGTTATTGTTTGGAGGCGCGATTCAGATGGCGGGGACGGTCAAAGGCCGTAAAGCGACGCGTCATGCCACATCAGACTGGATGCAAATGGAGCAAGAGCGCGGAATCTCTGTGACCACGTCAGTGATGCAATTTGTCCATAACGGGCATGTCATGAATTTATTAGATACGCCTGGTCATGAAGACTTTTCTGAAGATACCTATCGAACGTTAACCGCTGTTGATTCAGCATTGATGGTTATCGATGTGGCAAAAGGGGTAGAAGACCGGACGATTAAACTAATGAATGTCTGTCGACTGCGTCAAACACCGATTATGACTTTGATCAATAAACTAGATCGAGAGGGACGTGAGCCGATTGACTTACTCGATGAAGTTGAAACGGTGTTAGGAATCCAATGCGCGCCGATCACCTGGCCTGTGGGTATGGGAAAGCGATTTAAAGGGATTTATCATTTACGCGACGATATCGTCTATTTGTACGAGTCCGGTAAAAATATGCAAAAACAAGATGGGCTTGCCATCAAAGGATTAGACAATCCGGAATTAGATGCACGGATTGGGGATATGGCTAATGAATTACGTGAAGAAATTGATTTGGTGAAAGGCGCGTCGCATGCGTTTGATGAGCACGCTTATTTGGCTGGAACATTAACCCCAGTCTATTTTGGTTCTGCGATTAATAATTTTGGGATCAAAGCTTTGCTTGATGATTTTGCGGCGTATGCCCCAGGTCCCTTGCCGCGCGCTGCCGAAGAGCGAGTTGTTCAGCCAGACGAAGACGCTTTTACTGGGTTTGTGTTTAAAATCCAGGCTAATATGGATCCGAAGCACCGAGATCGGATTGCATTTTTACGTGTGTGTTCGGGCGCGTTTCAAAAAGGTATGAAATTGCGACATTTGCGACTCAATAAAGACGTGCACATTGCAAATGCACTGACGTTCATGGCAGGAGATCGCTCGCAAGCAGAAACTGCCTTGAGTGGGGATATTATTGGCTTGCATAATCACGGTACGATTCGAATTGGCGATACGTTTACCCAAGGCGAACAATTGAAATTTACGGGTATCCCGAATTTTGCACCAGACTTATTTCGGCTGGTTCGCCTAAAAGATCCTTTAAAAAGTAAAGCGTTGGTAAAAGGTCTGATAGAGTTATCTGAAGAAGGTGCTACGCAAGTGTTTCGGCCATTATCGAATAATCAATTAATCTTGGGAGCGGTTGGCGTCCTACAATTTGATGTGGTGGCGCACCGCCTGCAGCATGAATATAAAGTGGATTGTATTTATGAGTCAGTCAATGTGAGCTGCGCACGCTGGGTGTATGCACCCGATGATAAAGCATTAGTTGAATTTAAAGAAAAAACCTATGAATATTTGGCCTTGGATGGTTCGAATACCTTGATTTATTTAGCGCCAACACGAGTTAATTTAACCATGGCTCAAGAGCGTTATCCGAAGATAGCATTTTTGGCTACGCGAGAACATTAGCAGTGATCAGACCTTACTATCGATAGGGTTCCCGGAGGAAGACGAGCACGGATCCTGGCTGACTCAAAATTAGCGATGCTTTTTTTTTAAAGTCCTGATACAGTAGCGTCAAAATAGCTAGTCCAACACGAGCGATTATGGAAATCCTTGCTTTTGCGTTAGGGATGATTTTTTTTTACACAAAATCTTGTCTGCCTGTCGTTTTAATCCTGCTCTGTCATGGATTGCACCGCTGCTGGAAAGCATTGATGTCTTTTGGGGTCGCTTGTGCGTTTGGCGCGTGCCATCAAATGTGGATGGCGGATCGGGGTATGCCGAAAGAGCCGGTGATCCGAGGGGCAATGCTTCGCGGAGAAGTGGCGTCTATTCCTCAGCAAACTCCGGATAAAATTCAATTTGTGCTGCTGGCTAACCAGTTGAATGATAAGCCTATCCGTGCACGATTACTCCTCTCTTGTTATCAACATTGCCCAATTGTACATGTGGGCCAGCGCTGGCAGCTGCGTGCCAAATTACGTACCGTTCACAATCTCAATAACCCCGGTGGGTTTGATTATAAAAGCTTTCTGGAGGCACAGCATATCCATTGGCGCGGCTATACTGCAGCCGGCTCTTTTCAAGCTTTGGCGGCTCCTAAACATACCCTGGCCTTATTAGCGCTTCGTGAACGCCTTGCAAACAGGTTGACTCATATCGGAGCGGATAGGGAGCAGGTGGGCATATTGTCGGCGTTAACATTGGGAGTTACCTCGTCAATGACTCAGGAATTGTGGACCTTATTTCGACGCACTGGAACCACGCATTTGATGGTGATTTCGGGTGCGCATATTGGTTTGGTAGCGGGGATGGTATTTGAATTGATTCGCCGCATTTGGTCTTGTATCCCTTATATCTGTGTGCGCTATCCCGCACAAAAAGCGGCTGCTGTGTTTGCGATTATCGTCGGCTTTTCCTATGCGATTTTAGCGGGATTTGGCGTGCCAGCGGAACGGTCGGCAGTCGCCTCATTTTTTATTTTTTTTCGCTATTTAGGACAAAAAAAATTAGGTGCGTGGCAAGCATGGCGCTATGCCTTGTTAAGTGTGCTGCTAACAGAACCGCATGCAGTATTGATGCCTGGATTTTATTTATCCTTTATGGCAGTGGCAATTTTATTGATTATGAATCAGCGCATCGCTGTGCAGGGCTGGCGCAAAGGCGTATTGATTCAGATAGCCTGTTTGTTGGGGTTGCTCCCATTGACTCTTTTTTGGTTTTCTTACGCGGCATTTGATGGCCTATTTGCGAATCTAGTGGCGATTCCTTGGGTTAGTTTTGTGGTGGTGCCTTTGGCTTTACTAACGTTATTGCTAGGGTATCAGCTGCCGTGGATTGTAGGGTTGTCCAAACTTGCGATGACTGGATTGTTGTATTATTTGCATTGGGTTGACGGTTGGTTTGCGCATTGGAATTTAACCTTCAGTTATGGGTCAATTATATTGCCTTTGGTGTTGATGGTTACGCTGGCATTAGGCGCGTTATTACCCTTACGTCCTATTCTGGGGATAGCGATGGCGATGCTGGCTATGGCCTTTTATCCGAAGTATAGCCGCGTCAAAGCGGGTGATTTTCAAGTTGCGATTATGGATGTAGGTCAAGGGCTTGCCTGTGTTGTGCGCACCCAATCGCATACGCTGGTTTATGATACGGGCGGGCAGATGTATCATGGCCCGGATATGAGCACCTTAGTGTTATTGCCGTATTTACATACCCTCGGGCTTACACATCTCGATATGGTGGTGATAAGTCATCCGGATTTGGATCACCGGGGAGGGTTGTCGACGTTAGAGAAAAACTACCCACCCGATGTTCTGGTTGTCGATAACCCAACATTTTATCATCGCGGCTATGCTTGTCATGACTATCCAGATTGGCGTTGGGAAGGGGTGAATTTTCATTTTTTTTCTATTCCAACATCCTCTAAAGATACCAATAATCGCTCTTGCGTTCTAAAAATATCAAACGCGTTTGGGGCGGTTTTATTAACGGGTGATATTGAGCGCGAAGCCGAACATTATTTGGTGAAAACCTATGGTAACGCTCTCCATGCGCGTGTGTTGATTGTCCCACATCATGGGAGTAAAACATCGTCTACACCAGAATTTTTAAGGCAAGTATCCCCCGATTATGCGGTCATGTCCTACGGGTTTGATAATCGCTATCGATTTCCTCATTCACAAACACTTGCGAATTATCGGCTACAAGGAATTACTCTGTATGGTACTGCCGAGCAAGGCATGATTCAATTAGATTTTTCATGGAAAAAAGGGCGCATGCCGCCTATGTTGTCATCTGCAGAGAAAAATTCATTGATCTTATAGCCAATTTGTTTTAAAGTTTTTCTAAATTTTCATTAGAGAGCGGCATGGGCTTAGTGCGTACAATCGTATTAATAGGGACAGTTGTTTTCACTTATGCCCTGTCTACCCTGGACATTGCTGCGAAGACGTTCCCTTCTGTTTGTGCGGCCGAACACTGTGTTGCTATGGTTGACGCCGGGAGCACCGGATCGCGCATTCATTTATTCGCCTATGACACGCAGGCACCGCATCAGTTTACAACTATTCATGAAGTCTATTCCAACAAAATTGAACCAGGACTCGCGAGCCTTGATTTAGATCAATCGACAATCAATGCCTACTTAGCGCGCTTAATGAGGGATTTACCACAAGCTAAAATCCCGGTTTATGTGTACGCGACGGCAGGTATGCGGTTGCGCAGTAGGGACGCTCAGCAACATTATTACGCGATGATTCAACAATGGTTTACGCAGCAACCTCAATGGTTTTTACGCGATGCCAGAACGATTACGGGTAAAGAAGAGGCTACTTTCGGATGGTTAGCTTTGAATTATTATCTTAAAACCTTAGATCCAGGTGCACATAAACCTTTTGTTAATTTGATTGAAGTCGGGGGTGCCTCAGCGCAAATTGCATTTCCAATCAACGATGAGACCGGCATGGATCCAAACGACGTGCAAGAATTAACTGTTAATGATCATTTTATTCTCTTATTCGCGCATAGCTTTTTGGGGTTAGGGGCCAATGAAGTGTATAAGCTGGCCAACAATCAACAAGCGTGTTTTCCGATTGGATTGCCGTTAGCGAATGGCACATTTGGTGCCGGGAATGCTGATGTATGTCAGGCTAAATTGGGTGAAATGGTTGGCGAAAAGCATCATGTGACAGAGGTGACTCAGCAAGCGTTATCCAAGAATACGGGCGATCAATGGTACACGGTGAGTGCCGTAAGCGGGATGATAAGCCGTGCACCCTTTGTATTTACTTCGGGATCATTTTCTCCTCGGGAATTATTACAGCAAGCAGATAATCAATTGTGTCAACAGGATTATGAGTCATTAGCAAATTGCTTTACTCAAAATGAGTATATACAAAGAAATTGTTTGATCGCCTCTTATTTCTATGGGCTAGTGGTGCACGGCTATGAATTCAGTCCTGATCAGGACATTCATTATTTACCGACTTACGATGCCGATTGGACGATAGGTGCCTTGTTATTTCAATCTGATAAAGGAAGATAACCATCATGGCTCGACTTTGGGTGCGCTAGGATAAACCAGCCTTATCCCCGATGCTTGGCGTACACGAAACATTGCTAAAGCCAATAGCACTATCGTGCCGGATGCGTAAAATTTGTCTGTCCGATTCTGACGACGGATCCGCAGAGGTAATTTGCGAGTGACTTTTTAAGGATTACCTACCTCAATCCTACGCTGAATGACGTATCCCTTTGTCCACTTAATTGCTTTTGCTCTTCAAAACATACTAGGATAGCGGTTTTCAATTCTGTTTTTGGATCAACTGGATCAATTGCTAAAGGTCGTTGAAAATCTGCTTCGACATCATCTGCTGTCATTCCCATAGCCGTAAGAATCATCATTGCCTTAGCTTAAACATCCATACTAGCAATATTTATCAAAGGAGGATAAATAGTGGTGCTACAATCGGTGTTAATTTTCAATAATACTTTCGACTCGCGATCGACTATACTGTTATCTCGTGCGACAGCATGCTGATTTGGATTTTTTTCGTTGTAGAATATTACGGCGGCACTCAACCTGCTTGTGGACACGTCTTGTTCACCGGGGCGATGATTTGCTTGCGTCGAACTTGTTTTCTGAGAAGAAGAAATAATTGGACGCTGAGAACTGGCTTGGTGCAATTTGTTTGTCAATCTGCCTATAGGCTCTTCTGGATGTAACTGCGTTATACGGAAGGCAGATTCGTCTGAAATCGGCAACCCACGATTTTTTTCCTCGCCACTGGTACCGGTTGCTGTGCTTGTCGATTGGCGAGTATCAGCCTTAGCCTCATTCAAATAAGCAACGGTTAACTCCATTTTGCCAACATCAGTTTCAAGTTTTTTAATGTGGATATTTGTCTCATCCCATGTTGAGACTAACGTCAGATATCGTTGCTCTCGCTCTTGTGCTGTGTCTAAAACCCAGGTTTCTAAAATACGGTGCTCCTCTTTCATTTTGACCCAGTAGTAGGGATTAGCTTCACCACCAGCGTCCTTAAATGCATTCTGTATATGGTTACAGGGCTATGCAGTTTACCCCGCCAGCCACTACATGTAGTATTTTGGAATATGAATAGGACTTACGCAAAACCCATCGAAACAGTCGGATTTTTAAGCTGCTCGATCAAATAGTTTCGTAATAGTCCGCGTTTAATCTGCATTAGTTCGAACCTAATCTGACAAATCACTTGAAAAGGTGAGAGTTTTCGGTTTTGATAGAAGTACAAACTTTAAACCAAAACAAAGGAAAACTCTCATGATAGATAATACTGGTAAAATCATTAAACATAAAGTTGGTGTTCTTAATCTTGCGGAAGAATTAGGCAATGTATCGAGAGCCTGCAAGGTAGTAGGCGTATCGCGGGATACTTTTTATCGGGCTAAGCAACATTTATTCTGTAAATTCAGATTTATCCCCTCTTGCCATTGATTATTAATCACCCATATTCAAATGATTTCTACCCTGATCCCATTCCTCATCCATCTCAACTAAAAGTGCTGTGACCAAACGTAAGCAAGCATTACAATTCGGAAATATGCCGACAATTTTAGTTCTTCGTTTAATTTCTTTATTTACCCGCTCAGCCAAATTGCTCGTTCTAAGCTTTTTCCAATGTTCTTGAGGGAGGTTGAAGATAGTAAACCCTTCAGAAATATTTGCCTCCATCCACTCACTTAGCCTAGGTGCTCGAGTCTTATATTTTT
>CANNJG010000017.1 GCA_947504795.1 Legionellaceae bacterium | reverse complement strand
GTCTTGGTTTTGTCAGCAGGACATTACACATGTATCCAGAGTATTTCTCTGAAAAACCTACAGAACGCCTTCTAGGCAAAGGTATTTTACCATCTCATATTAATGAAGATGTCATGGGGCGGTTTTACGAAGCGTATTGATCATTGATAAAACCACCGCGGTGGTTACAAATATTATTGATAGGCAAAAAATAATACTTAACTGCTTAGGAAAACCATACTGGGAATTTTATTCATGAGTTTACTGCGGAATATGGGTTTCAACCCATTGATAAATACGATCAGACTCGTAAAATCACGGTTTCTACAACAAGATAAAACGAGTTTGAAATAGTAATCCCCCCAAAAAAAACTGATGCCAAAAGTAGAATTTTCTCGTAACCTGTGTATAGGAGATTCTGCATGAAAAAGTCAAAATTTACAGACAGCCAAATACTGTCGATTCTAAAGCAAGCCGAAGGCGGTGCTGATGTTTCTGATCTTTGCCGAGAACATGTCATCAGCTCAGCGACATTTTACAATGTAGCGAGCCAAGTACGGTGGAATGGATGCATCGATGATATCACGCTTAAAAGAGCTTGAAGCTGTAAACAGTCGTCTTAAACTGCCCCCGAAAATGGGAAGTAGCCCTAATTTTAACTCTTGCGAACAATTACAAAACATATAATTGGTGCCCAGGGCCGGAATCGAACCGGCACGGATGTTTTATATCCGAGGGATTTTAAATCCCTTGCGTCTACCTGTTTCGCCACCTGGGCATAATGATGGAGGCTGAGGCCGGAATCGAACCGGCGTACACGGCTTTGCAGGCCGCTGCATGACCACTCTGCCACACAGCCAGATACTCGTGTGGTCACAAATTAATAAAAAAAGCGACTGGAATGTCGCTTTGATTTGGAGCGGGAAACGAGGCTCGAACTCGCGACCCCAACCTTGGCAAGGTTGTGCTCTACCACTGAGCTATTCCCGCACTTGGATCGAATAGAAAGATAGTTTAAACCGATCCTTGTCACCGCAATGAATTCTACCTGAAATCACTTATCTGTCAACCCGTGCGCTCAGTTTTTTTAGTCAACTCTGGCCACGCGATTCGCAAGTAGACAGCCATTGACCAAATAGTTAAAATAGAGGCCAAATACAACAGAAAATTACCCGCAATCCCCGCCCAATCTGCGCTATTCTTGCAAGTGATTAACAAAAATATTGCGACCATTTGCATGGTTGTTTTAATTTTAGCAACGTAACTAACTGCTATGGATGCACGCTTACCTATTTCTGCCATCCATTCACGCAATGCTGAAATCACAATTTCTCGACCGACTATTACGATAGCGGGCAGGGTAATATAATGTAACCCTTCTGATCCAACAAGCATTAACAAACACGACGATACCAGCAACTTATCGGCTACTGGATCAAAAAAAGCGCCAAATAAAGATACTTCTTTTAGCTTTCTTGCAAAAAACCCGTCTAACCAATCGGTTACACAGGCCAGTGCAAAAATTAACCCCGCCAAATAATGCGCAGATGAAAACGGCAAATAAAAAATAACAACACAGATTGGAATTAAACATATCCGTATTAGCGTTAAAAAATTAGGTAACCCAATGCCCAATCTCATGGCTTATTCCTTAAGATACTGCAACAACTGTTGATAATCATCAACCACGTGTAACGCTCCGGCTTCACGTAAGTCCGCCGCCTCCTGGTGAAAAAAATCTACGCCAAGCGCATCCACACCTATCGCTGCGGCCATGAGCATATCATTCGTTGAATCGCCGATCATCAACGTTTGGCTCGCATCTACTCCGAATACGTCGATGATCTCTTCTAGCATTTGCGGACAAGGTTTGGGGGGTGCCTGTGAAGCGGTGCGGGTCACTTTGAAAATAACGTCCAATCCAGTCTGTGCCAATGCATGCATCAATCCTTGATGACTCTTGTTTGTAGCTATTGCCAAATGTACATTCTGAGTGTTTAGCCACTGAAGAACCTCCCACGCACCCGCCATCAGACGGACCGTTGTAGATGATTCAGTCACTTCTTTTTGGATCGCGTATAACAATTCTTCTTGCTGGTATAACGTAGCCTCAGGAAATACTTGCTTGATAGTTGTCACCAGGCCAGCGTTAATATAACGTCTTGCTGCAGATAAATCCAGAGACCCAAGGAGCATGCGCTGTGACACCTGTGACATGATTGATAATAGGATACTGAACCCATCTTCACCCAGCGTACCTTCCCAATCAAACACCACCAATCGATAGGGTTTAGACATGGTGTGTTTTACCCCCCAATAACTGGATTGCACGAGCAAAAACCTCATCAGGCTCGGCCTTAAAATGATAGTCCTGTTCATTGAGAGTAAACTGAATAGCATAAGCATGCAAATACATTCTCGGTTTAAGGGGCTTTAACTCGGCCAAGGGTTGTTGCATTGAGCCATATTTTTCATCACCAATAATGGGGTGCCCAAGCTGTGCGGCGTGAACCCGAATTTGATGGGTTCTTCCTGTTTTAGGCCGAGCTTCAATCCAACACGCATGTGCATAATTTTCTAATAAGCTAAAATGTGTCCTGGACTGCTTGCCCTCTTCGTTCGCCATGACCATCCGTTCTCCCGATTGTAAAATCGATTTCTGTAAGGGTAGATCTACCCAAAGAGATGTTCGGCCTTGCCATGGATTCACAGTAAGCGCCCAATAGGTTTTTTCTACCTGTCTTGCTTCTAGCAACCCTTGTATGGCGCGCAAAGTCGATCTTTTTTTAGCTAAGAGCAAACACCCAGAGGTCTCTTTATCCAAACGATGAACTAATTCCAGATAAGATAAATCCGTGCGCACTTTGCGCATGGCTTCTATGACGCCTAAGCTCAAACCGCTCCCACCATGAACAGCGATCCCGGCTGGCTTAGACAACACTATCATTTTATCGTCTTCGAAAAGAATAGCGCGGGATAAGCACGCTGCCAACCCATCACTCACATGAATGTTTTGGGTCGTAGCGGTTCTAATCGGCGGGATCCTTATCGAATCTCCTTCGCATAAACGCGCAGAGGGTTTTGCTCGTTTTTTGTTAACGCGGACTTCTCCTCCACGCACAATTCGATAAATATGACTCCTTGGAACCCCCTTCAAAATACGCAACAAGTAGTTATCTAGGCGTTGTCCTTCTTCATTTTGATTGACAGTTATATGTTGAACAGTATTGGGTAAATCATTTTTCATACTTAAATCTATTTCCTACAAAGAATTTTTCTGTTACCATTATACGTATGCATGGCCTAATATTGAAAGAGCCTGCTAAGAATAATTGCGCTGCGCTTAGGTTGACTAATCATCAAAGTACTAGAACCAAATTGAACCTATATTTATTCAGATATTCACGCATACCAAACATGCGACATATAATGACATGCGCCATCGAACCCGACGGCAGTATCCGTGCGACTTATCACTATAGTAAAAAATCAACCCGGTTACTACGGCACTTAAAAAACTCGAGGCTTAAGCTGATGGCGCCCTATTGAGGGGTTACAAATGGCAACTATGGAGAAAATGTTAATTAACGCAACTCAAACCGAAGAAATTCGAGTTGCCCTTGTAAAGGATAATTACTTATACGATTTGGATATTGAATGTCCAGGAGAAGTGAAAAAGAAAGGCAATATTTACAAAGCAGTGGTCACGCGAAGAGAACCTAGTCTTGATGCAGTATTTGTGGAGTATGGCTCTAAGCGGCAAGGTTTTTTGCCTCTAAAAGAAATTGCCCCTACTTATTTTGCCAAGCAACCAAAAGACGAAGAGAAACCCTCGATCACTAGTCTTATCCGCGAAGGCCAGGAACTCCTGATCCAAGTGGATAAAGAAGAGCGTGGTAATAAAGGGGCTGCTTTAACGACTTACATTACCTTGGCTGGCTGTTATTTGGTATTGATGCCTAATAGTCCCCGCTCAGGTGGAATTTCGCGTCGAATCGAAGGCGACGACCGTGATGAACTCAAAGAAACCTTAAATGCGCTGACACTTGCTGAAGACATGGGTCTGATTATTCGCACCGCAGGTGTGGGTAAAAGCCAGGACGAATTGCAAGTTGATTTAGACATGCTGTACCACCAATGGCAAGCTATTAAAGGGGCTTATAATGGCCAGATGGCACCCTGCTTAATTCACCAAGAAGGCGATGTCATTATTCGCTCTATCCGAGACAACTTGCGAAAATCTATCTGTGAAATCATCATCGATGATCCAGTGTCTTATATCAAAGCCAAACAATACATTGAGCAAGTCAAACCGGATTTCTTGCCGAACTTGAAATTGTATAACAACACCGTACCCTTATTTAACTTTTATCAAATCGAAAGTCAAATTGAAACGGCGTATCAACGTGAGGTATTACTTCCTTCTGGTGGCGCATTGGTGATTGATAGGACTGAAGCGCTAGTGTCTATTGACATTAACTCAGCAAAAGCGACCAGTGGCAGCGATATTGAAGCCACGGCCGTAAATACCAATCTTGAAGCCGCAGATGAAATCGCGCGCCAATTACGGCTCCGTGACTTAGGGGGATTGGTCGTCATCGACTTTATTGACATGAGCTCTCCGAAGAACCAACGTGACGTGGAAAATCGACTTAAAGAAGCACTTAAAGCCGACCGTGCGCGCATTCAAATAGGACGGATTTCTCGCTTTGGCCTCCTCGAAATGTCACGCCAACGGCTACGGTTATCGTTAGGGGAAAATGCGCAAGAAGTATGCCCACGCTGTGAAGGCCGTGGAACAGTCAGGAATATTCAATCCATTTCTTTATCCATTATACGTTTAATAGAAGAAGAAGCATTGAAAGATAAAATTACGGAAATCCAAGTACAATTACCCGTTGACATGGCGACATTCATTATGAATGAAAAACGCGAGTTGATTCTCAACATTGAAAAGCGTCATGATGTTCGTGTTCTTATTATCGCCAATCCCTATTTGCATGCACCTCAATATATGATCACTAAAACCAAAGAAGACGCGGCTAATAAGGGTAAAAAACCAAGCTATAGTTTAATTCACCAACCAGAACTACAACTCAACCAAACATCGAACACGCCCCATCATCACGCTGAGCCTGTCGTAAAAGCTTATGATGCGTTAACGTTAGCGAATCAGTCACAATCATTAAACATACTGCAGCGCATCGCGCGCAAAATGTTTGGCTTAGCTTCCTCGAAAGCAAATGGTGCCAGCGACCCTTCCACGAAGACACCGACACCCCCTATTCGTCATGAGCCGCGACCCGCTCATTCTGCTGAACAACGAAAAAGACGCCCTCAACATCCGCAGCAACGCAAAGTGCCCCAAGCTGCGAAGAAAAGAAATCCATCAGGCGGACCACGAGTAGAACAAAAAAATACCACAAAGACGGAAGACACACCATAGGCGATTCGTTTTTGCCTATTCAGCGCGATTCTCAGGGTTTCAGAGATCGCGATGAATAGAAACATTCATTCAAAAAGATGCTGACCTATTGACCCTTCAATTGATTAACCTCATCCTGTACCGAAGGATTATAAAAATTTATCTTGAATGCTAGATATCTAATAAAAAATCGAATAGAATGCGCAAGCGGCGGGCCTGCAATAACAGCATAATGGAGAATGTCTTTTATAGCAAAATAAAGCAATCTGTTTGATATTAGCTGACCAAATAGGTTTTATGCCGGTTTTACTAACTAATCAACAAGAGGAAGAATACGATGGCATGTACGAAGAGAGATATGACTAACTCAAACGCAAGTAAGATGAAAAACGAATCAAACCTTGGGCAAAAATTCGCGTCTTCTGTGCTTCTCGGCTCTGCTGCGATTATTAGCGCAGGTTTTGTTGCCACTTTATTCCTGGCTCCTGCTATGCTACCTTTCGGATTAGCTGCTGTCGCTGCCTATAGTATGTGGTTAAAACTGGCCATCACAGCGACTTGTTCTTTGGTTTCTGTGGGATCGTTGATGATGACGATTGGCTTTTGGAATCAACGTGCTGAGCACAAAGCAGTTTCTGAAGAAACCCGCTCTAGAACAGCATCAGCCGCTCGAGAAGAGCAACAGACGTTAGTGTCAATGGTGAAGCTTCTCGGAGAACAAGAACCAGTAGACAGCTATGACAACGGCATTGAAAGGGACGCTCATACCCAATCCCCGGCAGCCCCAAGCTTTGCTGGAAACGTAAATTAATTAGAAATTTCATACAAGACCTGTTGTCAAACAACAGGTCTTTTTGTTTTCAACCCCGCTTAACTACGCTGATGGATCCAGACCTGTCGCAATAGGATTAATTCCAATATTCGGATTAAACCCGCAGTTATCCATTATTTTTAATAAATTATTTCCTTTTCGAGTTAACCGTCGAATACAATAAATCTCCAAATAACTTTGCAAAATATAATAATAATCTGGCAACGTTAAAATAGAGAGAATCTTTTCTGCGCGGGCTAAATCTCGGTTGTTTTGTTCATTGCACACTTGAAACAACACAGCCCCTAGCATCGCCGCAAAACTTGCTTTTCTTGCAGATTGTGCCGCAAAGAAACGTTGAATACATTCATCTAAAGCACGATCCTTATCCCATTCTATCCAAGTATCGTATAAATCAAGAGCTTCCTCCGCTTGAAATTCATCGACAGAAGTCAAATGCAACAATGCATACGCAACCGGAACAACCGCTTGCACATTGGCCCAAGAACAATTGCCGGTAATTTGGGATGGGATAGGTAATTGCAATACGGGCTCTAATCCCAAGATAGTATTAATCGATTGATGAAAATAAGCGCGACTTTGCTTTTTATATAAAAAATCTAATATAAAATTTAAAGTGAGCGCATGAGGTTTATTGATACGATAAATGTTCACGCTTCTTTCAATGTAGCTATTTTCTCCTCTATCGATTTTCGCCCACCAGGATTGAAACCGAACAAAACACAACGCATGCCCTTGACTCGCTGCTGGCAGAATTAATAAAGGTTCTTGAAGTAATTGTTGAATACGCAAATGGTGTTGATTAGATAAGCTGACATGATGTTGCAATTGGAGTAATTCATCCGCCACCGCAAATCCATCCATAATTGCATGAATGCTGGGAAATAATGAGCGTAAATTTCGAGTAGAATAGCTACTGGTAAATCTGCGTAATGAATCTTTCACCACTGCGACGGTAAACTCTAAAATAAACCCCTCATAATCCAATTCAATAAACTCGCCTTTTGCATTAGCAATATCCACATCGCCTTCTAATTCAAAACGATGCCCGAGTAATTTGGCATAAATAAAATCCATAGAAAAGTCTAACTTGGCGCTGAATTGGTATAGTAAATGCTTAATGTCGGACTGCGATCGTAAAATCGGATAGACCAACACAGACAGTCCTGAACGCGTGTACGCGTTTGGATCCGCTCCCTTTCCCAACAGTAAACGAATCATCGCGATATCCGCATTATCCACTGCCCAGTGCAACGCTGTTCGTCCGGTCACGTCCGGTTTATTAATCGCCACACCTTTATCTAACAACATCTGTGCAATATTCGGTTGTCGCGTAATAGCCGTCTCTATCAAGGGTGTAAACCCATATTCATCTATATCATCTAACGATTCACCTGCACGCAGATAATGGTCAAAATCTGGGATTTTACAATTGATAATATCATTGGATATCGACATGGTTTACCCCATCTCCTAATAACTAAAATCCTTGTGGCTTAGGTGCAGATGAAAATCGCGGCATATTCCCCAGACGTAATTGTTTTTCCATTTCCTGCTCACGTTGCTCATTATCGAATTCACGTCGCGCCTCTGAATTTAAGGGCGGTTCAGGGTTTAAATTAGGATCGATACCATCAAAACGTTGGCTGTTTAACCATGGGTTTTGCCTAATATTATTTTGAAGTTCTCCTTCGGCTGCCATTAACGATGATGAAGGCTCCTGCTCTGAGTGCTCGCGCGCATTCACGCGCGCAAAATGGCGATGTCCCTCTTGCTCAAGGATGCGCCTCTGCCGCGCCATTCTTCTGGTTTCTTCCGCTAAATAGCTGGGTTTACGCGTATCTTTGCCTCGCTCGGTAATCGGAATATATAGTTCGGTCGACAACGGCGAGGCATGGCCTACATGGTAAACACGCAACCGCTGCTTGATAACGCCAATAGCCATAGGAGTGGCTTGAATCTCAATCGTACACATGGCCTGCGGCGCTAATACTAACCCCATATAGCAAGAGCCACCCGCAATCACGAGACGTTTGTCACCGCTTGGATCCAGCGTTACTTTTTGAATTTTAACGGGTGTCTGACTCCGATTGCACAACGTATAAGTCTTGCGTAACGCATGTGAAGCGATGGCAAGAGACGGCCAAATAGGTAATGGCAGGACCCATGCAAGCGATGGTGCAATTTCAATGGTCGTTAAGGATCGTCTATTCATAATCTAAGTATACACAGCGATCTACAAATAATCACGACACAACAGTTCAGCAATTTGCACCGCATTGGTTGCCGCGCCTTTACGAATATTGTCTGCGACCACCCACATATTCAAACCAAAAGAATGAGAAATATCTTGACGAATGCGTCCGACATAAACCGCGTCTTGACCGGATGCATGCGTTAGAGCGGTCGGATATTTTTTTTTCGTGGGATCATCGACTACGATAATACCCGGCGCTTTTTTTAATAATCGCTTCGCTTCAGCAGGGCTCAACGCAGCTTTAAACTCTACATGAATAGCCTCTGAATGCCCATATAAAACCGGGACTCTCACCGCCGTTGGATTGACTAAAATCGAGTCATCCTCAAGAATTTTATGGGTTTCCCATACCATTTTCATTTCTTCACGGGTATATCCATTATCTTGAAACTCATCAATATGAGGTAAGACATTAAAAGCAATTTGATGCGGGTAAACATGAGGCTTGATCGGTCGACCATTTAATAATTCGCTAACTTGGGTCACTAATTCTTTAATGGCTTCTTTACCTGTCCCTGAAACTGCTTGATAGGTTGCGACGTTGATGCGCTGAATTCCCACCGCATCGTGCAAGGGCTTTAAAGCAACCAACATTTGGATCGTTGAACAGTTAGGATTAGCAATAATCCCGTGACGGACATAATCCGCGATGCGTTCTGGGTTCACTTCAGGAATCACTAAGGGAATATCCGCTTGGTAGCGAAACTCTGAACTATTATCGATTACGACCGCACCTTGCGCCGCAGCTTCCGGGGCATAGCGTTTAGAAATAGCATTTCCCGCAGAAAATAAGGCAATATCTACCCCAGTGAAATCAAAGGTGGAGAGATCTAACACATCCAACGTCTTGCCACCAAATTCAACCGTTTTCCCGACAGAGCGCTCGCTGGCTAATGGAAATAATGTTTCTACTGGAAATTTCCTTTCAGCTAACACAGTCAGCATCGCTTCCCCTACTGCTCCCGTGACCCCCACTACCGCTACATTATACCGTTTTGACATAAAAATAATCTCTTAATTGTTGTGCGGTTAATACAAATACCCCTTCCCCACCCTGTTCAAACTCAAGCCAAACAAAAGGCACATCCGGATAAGCATCTATCAATACATCTTCACTCAGTCCCACTTCAACGATAAGGACGCCCTGAGGTGTCAAATGGTCTGCTGCTTGTTGTAACAGGCGTTTCACAAAGGCTAAACCGTTATCGTCAGCTTCCAAGGCCAGCGCCGGCTCATGATGATATTCAGCGGGTAATCCCACAACCGCTTCATGGCTCACATACGGTGGGTTACTGAGGATGATATCATATAAAGCGGCTGGCATTTGATCAAAACCATCGGATTCTATCAACGTCAATTGGGCATCCACTTGATGGCGATCTCGATTAATGGCGGCAACTGCGAGTGCATCAGATGAAATATCCACCGCGTCGACTGCGGCACCTGGAAAAGCATAACAGCACGCAATCGCAATACACGCACTTCCGGTACACATATCCAGAACACGCGTGACTTTATCCGCCTCAACCCAAGGCGCAAACTGTTGTTGAATTAACTCCGCAAACGGTGAACGCGGAATCAAAACACGTTCGTCCACATAAAATGACAGCTCGCAAAATTGAGCTGAATGCGTGATATAGGGCACCGGTATTCTGTACATGATGCGTTGTTCTAAACGCTTGGCTAACAATTCCTTTTCAACCGACGTTAAACGCGTTTGCAGTAAGAGCGGGTCAACATCCCATGGGAGTGATAGCGACGAGAGCACCAGGGCATAGATGTCATCTTCTGCATTATCCGTGCCATGACCGTAGCATAATGTCTTTGCACGTGCTTGCGAGAGACCAAAACGGATCACATCAAGGAGGGTGTGTAAGTCTTGTATGTCGTCAGAAAAGATGGTGTGTGACATTGATATCCTTACAAATTATAGTAAAAGGGCTTCGCCGCCTTTGCGAGCGCAGCGAAAGAATCCAGCGTTTCAATAAGCTAGAACCGGCAATTATCCTAGAAAAAGCAGTCGAAGCTTACAACGGGGTGGAATTAAATTCGTTGGATTATATGTTATACTGAAAAAAGTCTCAATTCAGAACACGTTATGTCAAAAAAAAAACCGATTTCTGCTGAAGACCAAGCACTTTTTCGTGAGACCATGCGTGACGTCACACCGCTCGATCAAGCCCGCAAACCAAGCCATACCCCGAAACCACGCGCTTCCCATGCAGCGCAATTGTTCACCCCATCGCCGAGTATCTATCATTTATCAGACCACTACTACGAACCCGTTCATTCGGAAAGCATCTTAAGCTTCTTCCGTGATGGCCTTAGCAAAAAGCAAATTCATGACCTAAAATCCGGTAACATCCGCTGGGAGGCCACACTGGATCTTCACGGTCTCAGGCCCGACGACGCCAAGGATAAATTAAGCGCATTTATTCACATACAACGCTTGCACAACAGACGTACGGTATTGATTGTTCACGGCAAAGGCGGTCGCTATCATGAAGCACCTATTCTAAAAAACCTGGTCAATCATTGGTTATCACAAATTTCAGATGTCTTGGCTTTTCATAGCGCTCACCCTAAACACGGCGGTACCGGCGCTGCGTATGTGTTACTCAGTTCCTCGAAAAAAGAAGACAATTCCACAAAAATATCGACCTGCGCGACAAAAATATAGACAAATACTATTCAAGCTGTTAGGATTTTACTTTTTTTTGCAGACTTGAAACTTATGGCTAAACCACAGGGAAACGTAACAAAAGTACAAGGATGCAAACCTTGGCTAGTCTGGGGATTGGGATGCCTTTTCTATTTTTATGAGTGTTTATTACAAGTATCACCTAGTGTCATGAGTAACGAGCTCATGCGTGATTTGGGTGTAACCAGTCACATGCTAGGTGTTTTATCGGGCGTGTACTTCTATCTTTATGCTGGGATGCAACTCCCTTGCGGCTTGATGACCGATTATTTCGGCCCTCGACGCTTGTTAACGATTGCCACGACTATTTGCGCTGTTAGCACTATTTCCTTTGGTCTGACTGAACATTTTCTGATGGCTTGTGTCGCGCGATTAATGATTGGATTCGGTTCCGCTTTTGCGGTAGTCGGCACCCTGAAATTAGCGTCTAACTGGTTTCCTGCGAATCGTTTCGCATTCCTCACGGGCATGATGGTCACTTTAGGCATGCTGGGGGCAATCTTTGGAGAAGCGCCTTTGGCCATCATGGTCGATCACTTTGGTTGGCGCCACAGCATGATCTTCATGGGATGTATCGGCCTAGTGATTGCTGCGTTGATTTATGCGTTAACCAGTGATCAGGCCACGCACGCACTCAGCGTCGCTAGTGATTCGGAAGAAGAAGGGTCATTGGGACAACGATTGTTGGTATTGGTTCGTAACAAACAATTATGGTTGGTTGCCGTATATGGTGGATTGATGTACACCGCAACTCCTGTGATATGCGGATTATGGGGTGTTCCTTTCCTCATCCAGACCATGCATTTACCTAAAGCCGTTGCCGCAAATTATATTTCCTTAGTATTTTTCGGCTGGGCAATTGCTGGCCCCATCTGGGGGATTGTGTCTAACCGGATTGGCAAACGTAAACCACCTTTAGTCATCGGATGTTTGGGCGCTTTAGTCACAAGTACGTTATTCATTTTATGCCCTATCCGTAGCCATTTAGCCATGCAATTACTCCTATTTTTCTTTGGCTTATTCTCAGCTGGATTTTTACCTGCTTTTGCGTTAGCCAGAGAGTTGTGCGATCAAAAGTATGTGGCAACTGCCCTGAGTTTTATGAACATGATGAACATGGTAGGGATTGCTCTTGTGCAGCCTGCTGTTGGGTTTGTGCTCGATTATTTATGGACTGGAGACATGCTAAGTGGTGTGCGGATTTATCCGGTTTCTGCCTATCATACCGCCCTTGCTATATTACCAATTGGTATTTTTGTAGCCTTGCTACTCTTACCGATGCTTAAAGAAACGTATTGTAAACCATTGGAAGACAGGTCATGAAAAAGCTCTATATTAAAACAAATGGCTGTCAAATGAATGTGTATGATTCATCAAAAATGGGCGCTGTATTAGCCAAGTCACATGGCTTGGAAACCACTGACATTTTAGAAGAAGCGGATGTCGTCCTCTTAAATACCTGCTCTATTCGCGATAAAGCCCAAGAAAAGGTATTTTCTCAACTCGGACAATGGCGCGAATATAAAAAAGCTAATCCTAACGTGATTATTGGGGTAGGCGGTTGTGTAGCCAGTCAGGAAGGTGGCGACATTCTTAAGCGCGCGCCCTACGTCGATCTCATATTCGGCCCTCAAACCTTACATCGCTTACCCGCTATGCTCACAGAACGACTCAAATCGCGCAAACCAGTCGTGGATATCAGTTTTCCAGAAATTGAGAAATTTGATCATCTCCCTGCGCCACGCGCCGAAGGCCCTATTGCTTTTGTGTCGATTATGGAAGGATGCAGTAAGTATTGCAGTTATTGCGTCGTTCCCTATACGCGCGGCGAAGAAATTAGCCGGCCATTTGATGACGTTTTAGCAGAGTGTTATCAATTGGCACAACAAGGCGTGCGTGAAATCAATCTCTTGGGCCAAAATGTGAATGACTACCGTGGGTTGATGCACAGCGGTGAGTATGCAGATTTAGCCTTGTTGATTCAATATCTCTCCGCAATGGAAGGATTAGGCCGCATTCGGTTTACAACGTCTCATCCCCTGGCTTTTTCTGATAATTTGGTTTCTGCTTATGCCGAAGTGCCGATACTCGCGAATCATTTGCATTTACCAGTCCAAAGCGGCTCTGACCGTATTTTAGCGCTGATGAAACGCGGTTATACTGCGTTAGAATACAAATCGAAAATCCGTAAATTACGGAAAGTACGTCCTGACATTCGCTTGTCTACCGATATTATTGTGGGTTTCCCAGGCGAAACCGACCAAGATTTTCAAGCTACGATGGACTTGGTCCATGAGATCGGCTTTGATATGTCCTTTAGTTTTATCTATAGCCCACGACCGGGGACCCCTGCCGCTAATTTGGCGGACCCGATACCTGCAGATGTCAAAAAACAACGCTTGAGTATTTTGCAAGACCGTTTGAATCTGCAAGCAGCTCGTTATAGCCAAGCACTGTTAGGAACATGCCAACGCGTGTTGGTCACCGGCGTTTCTAAAAAATCAAGTCAACAACTTGCCGGGCGCACCGAGTGCAATCGTGTTGTGAATTTTGAGGGTGATAAAACGTTAATTGGGCAGTTTGTCTCGATTGATATTAACGATGTACAGCCTAACTCATTGCGTGGACGCGTGCGTCAAGCCGAAGAACTATGATCATCCCTCTCGAATTTTCAGGCCAACGTCTTGATCGTGTTTTAGCGCAATTATACCCACAATGGTCGCGCTCTGTTTTATGTGCCTGGCTAAAAGAGGGGATTATTCTCGTCAATCAGCACACTTATAAACCGAATACTAAGGTGTGGGGCGGCGAACACATTACGTTTAAGTCGTTACCGGATACCCCTTCGACGCAACATCAGGCCGAAGACATTCCTTTAAATATTCTCTTCGAAGATGACGATATACTCGTTATCAATAAGCCCGCCGGGTTGATTGTCCATCCCGGCGCTGGCAATCCTGAAGGAACCTTGTTAAATGCATTGCTGCATCACAATAATGTTTTCCAACACGTACCTAGGGCGGGTATTGTTCATCGCTTAGATAAAGATACATCAGGCGTTATGATCGTTGCCAAGTCCTTAGAGGCGCACACGATTTTAGTTCGGCAGATGCAAGCACGTGACATTCAACGTTACTATTTAGCGTTGGTGTATGGCCGCATTATTGCGGGAAAAACGATCAGCACCGGTTATGGTCGGGATCCGCGTCATCGTATTAAAATGGCGGTTTGTGCGAATGGCAAACCTGCTGTCACCGAATTTGTCCTAAAAAAACGCTATCCCTTTACAACATTATTACAGGTGCAATTACATACCGGACGCACGCATCAAATTCGTGTCCATATGGCCTATATCAATCACCCAATTGTCGGGGATCCTATCTATCACGGGCGCAATACCTTAAAAGCAGGCATGCGTGCAACGTTGCGTGAAACGCTGACTACGTTCAAACGTCAAGCTTTGCATGCCGAAACCTTAGCCTTATTGCACCCCATTAGTAGCCTACCCTTGACCTTTAGTGCCCCCATCCCCTATGATTTTGAAGCATTATTAGCCGTATTAGAACAGGAACGTGACGATGAACATCCTGAAGGCTAATTGGCCTGCCCCCTCTTCTATTCATGCTTTCACCACGCAGCGCGGCAACGCCAATCCGGCTGGAGGCTATGCCAGCTTCAACTTGGCGGATCATGTCGGCGACGATGCGGCTCAAGTTGCGCGCAATCGCCAACACTTACAGGACGCAGAGGGCTTACCCAGTGCACCCATCTGGTTGAATCAAACCCATAGTATCGATTGTGTCGTTGTGGAAGGACCTGAGGTTGAGCGCAATGCAGATGCGGCAGTGACACGTCAACCGAATACCGTATTAGCGATCATGACGGCTGATTGCTTGCCGATTACGTTGTGTAATCAACAAGGCAATGAAATTGCTGCGATTCACGCTGGATGGCGTGGATTAGTCAATGGTATTCTTGAAACAACCCAAACCCAAATGCGGTCTGAGCCCAATCAATGCATGGCGTGGATTGGGCCGGCCATTTGCGGTCAGTGTTATGCGACTGGCGAGGAAGTATTAGATCAATTCACGCAACGTTATCCTTTTGCAACGCAAGCGTTTTATCGAAACGATCATCAATGGTATGCCGATTTGCCCAAAATAGCGACGAAAATTTTAGAAACACTCGGAATCTCGCCTATTTATCAATCTCATGCGTGCACGTTCGAATCAAATAATCATTATTACTCCTACCGCCGTGAGCCACAAACCGGTAGAATAGCAACACTAATTTGGTTTCAGGATACAGTATGAAGACGTTCATTAATCGTTTTGGCCCTTTATTTCTTCTGTTCACGGCTATGGCTCATGCACAGCCGAATTTTGATGCACTCCCGACACTCGCACCTGTCCTCAAACAAGCAATGCCGGCAATTGTCAATATTGAGGTCCAAGGCCTCATGCCTAGTACACCGCCTGATGCATCGAATAATAATGAAAACGTTCCGAACAACAACCAAGAAAAACGGCCACGACCCGGCTATCCGGACAAGCCTCGAAAATTTCAAAGTATCGGCTCTGGGGTCATTATTGATCCCAAAGAAGGCATTATCATTACCAACGATCACGTGATACGCAATGCGCAAATTATTACAGTGACGCTCAACGATGGCCGAAGACTCAAAGCCAAACTCATCGGCAGTGACAGCGAAACGGATGTCGCGGTCATAAAAATTGATGCCAAAAACTTAAAATCCTTACCGTTGGGCGATTCAGACAAAATTAAAGTCGGCGATTTCGTGGTCGCGATTGGCAATCCTTTTGGCTTAAATAGTTTTGGCAACAGCCAATCGGCCACTTTTGGAATTATTTCAGCGATGAAACGCTCGGATCTAAATATCGAAGGGGTCGAAAATTTTATTCAAACGGATGCCGCGATTAATCCCGGTAATTCTGGTGGTGCATTAGTCAGTGTTAAAGGCGAACTGATTGGAATCAATACCGCGATCATTTCATTATACGGGGGCAGTGTTGGGATTGGCTTTGCTATTCCAATTAATATGGCAAAAGATGTTGCGTTGCAAATAATGAAATTTGGTTCGGTCCATCGGGGGTTAATGGGGATTTTCGTTCAACACCTCACACCCGAGCTCTCTCAGGCCATGGGCTATGGTGACCATCTACCCGGTGCGCTCGTCTCACAGGTCAACCAAGGATCTCCGGCTGAAGTCGCTGGCATCAAAGCAGGCGATATTATTACCGAAATTAATAAAACTAAAATCACCCAAGCGTCCCAGGTAAAAACGGTCATTAGCCTGCTCCGCGTTGGGAGTGAAGTAACGATAAATGTCAAACGTAATAATAAAGACCTAAAACTACGCGCAATCGTGACCGACATGAAACAAAATGAACAGCAATTACAATCAAGCAATCCGTTTCTATATGGCTTAGCGCTCCATAATTTTGAACAAGATTCACCACCCAACGGCCATATTACTGGCGTGCAAATTGTGGGTGCCTCAGAAAGTTCGGCTGGCTGGGTCGCAGGACTACGTCCCGGCGACGTCATCATCACTGCGAATAGAGTCCCTACTCCGAATACCGAGGTCCTGCAAGGAATAGCCAAGAAAAAACAAAACCAACTCTTGGTCCAAGTGTTGCGAGGATCTGGGGCGTTATTTATATTGATTATTTAGATTGGGTGAGTATACGCCTTGCGAATAAAATTTAGGCATCCGCCATTAAAAATGAGTTGCCATTTTAATTAATGGAATAATGCTATGTGGCATGAACGGTCTAACCCCTACCTCTTCAGAAATCGTGCCCTGAAACAGGCTCAATGTGCTTGCAGAGAGAAGAGGTTGTTGAAATCCTGATGTTAGAAGAAAATTCGTAACTCACCAAGTACGTCATCCTGAACGCATTGAAGGATCTCCTGAAGTCGGCACGGTGCTTAATTCGGAGATCCTTCACGCAAAAAGACGCGCTTAGGATGACGTACCTGGGGAGTTACAAAAATGGTTGTATTTAGGAGAAATATTATGCAGTTAGTCGGCTTAAGAAATAAAAGTCGCTTATTGGTTGTGGGTGTGATACTTGTCTTTCAGTTTATTTGTATACCCACTACGAATGCTGCCAAAGTACAAAGCGCATCCATGCCGGAAACAAAATTCGTATTGATCGGTAACATGGAGCATAGTCAGGTAATCAATAACTTGTCCATGCAGGGGTTGTATCACTCCTTGTTATTTGCAAGCTATCTGTATGACAAGGGTCTGCCCAGTAAAAATGTTACGGCAATGTATGCGTTATTTGACGTTAATTATTTATCTCATGGTCTTCCAGATTTAGCGCCGCTGCAAGCTATAGAATACTACTCTGTGTACAGAACCGCTCATCATAACGGTATAATAACAGGTGCGCTAAAGCATTCGCTCGCAATGAGTTGTAGTAGTAATAGTAACTGCAAGGTTGTGAATAATTTGATAACATCATCAACGGGCACACAAATATATGTGTTTTCTATGCCCAATGAGGATATTAATGCGTTATTAACAGCATTACAACCTGGATATGATAATTTTAAATTTGACCCAATCCTTTTGGGTAGTACAGGTGATTATGTTGTATTAAATGCGTCTAATAAATCTATAACGGCACAAACTTTTCATGACGCTATGACCCCTCCCAATTCATATCCTACTATTCCAAAGTCGTTGAGTAATGATATCAATTTTATTAAAGATATTGGTTTATTGAAAAATGGTTCTGCCACTAGCAAGTATGCTCCAAAAGCATCCGGGCTAAATAAAAATGAAACCGTGTATTTAGTGCGTCATGTTGAGAAATTTGCTGATACAGGAGAAGACGTGCATCCTGATGATGGTAACTATGGTTGCCTTGGGGAATGGCGAGCTATTTTTAAGCCCGATTTGATTAACCAAATTGTGAACAATGTTTTGCCTGATTATCTGTATGCACCGAATCCTACAGTAACCTATGGCGCAGCAAATTATATTAGAGCCACAATGAGCATTAGTCCTTATGCCATTAAGTTTAATAAAGGAGAAACACTGGCCCCAATAGGCATTGGCATAAACGGTGACAAAATGTATCAGTATTTATTTCATATCGATCATGGCGGTTTCTCCGGCCCAGACTTTAATAATAAAACCGTTTTTGTGTCTTGGGAAAGCGCTAATATAAAGAAGATCATGGCTGATCTTGCTGCTGATTATGCAGATGATCCCAATAATACCAGAGGAGGGATAATGGGTTCTGGGCGATTAGGAGGGTTTGATAATGTGATTAAAATTGTCATCGATTCAAAGGGTAACGTAACAATAGAAAGCCTTTATGAGGGTATTTCTTTTGGTGCCCTCAGGTCTACAAAAACGTGCCCAACTTGGGATTCAAATGGGCAGTGACAGCTTGAAACAACTCATTAAATGTTGTAACTCCCCACCACGTCATCCCGAGCGAAGCGAGGGATCTCCCTGCAGTGGCACAGTCTTTAACATATCGAACGACATAAATCATTCCAATCAGGATTTAATGCATTAATCAGAGCATCCTTCTTTTTTCGCGACCATGCTTTGATCTGTTTTTCTCTTTCAGACGATATTTGCGCATGCCTCATAATATACCAAGCGATCCACATTATATTTCTGGGTAAACCCTTTTACCAGTTTGTTATTGTGTTCATAAACGCGGCGTATCAAATCACTGGTGACGCCGGTATACAAGAAATTTTTATGTTTATTGGCCAATAAGGTAAACGTACGATTCCGTATGCATAGGAAACTCTTTGTTTTGCTGGACTATTTATAATACCCTCCGGAGTGTAGCGAAGAAGCTTCAGCCTGCAGGGATGAGCATATTACCAGAAAAAACAGATTGACCCCATATTAGGGCCTGTCATTTTAAGTGTGTAAGTAGCCTTAATCCGGTATTATCGCGCTAGCGGGATAATACCAAGTAGCAAGGATAGTTTTATGGCTATTACAGATGAAATGTTAGACGAAATGATAGGCACTGCCAAGACCCAAGACGATGTTTT
>CANNJG010000016.1 GCA_947504795.1 Legionellaceae bacterium | reverse complement strand
GGTCATAAGAAGATCAATATGGGTGAAAATGTATTTTTCAACGTCTAGAAATCATGAAGATAAGACGGAATCTTTAAAAATAACTGAAACAAATGCTAACTTATTGATTTATCAATTGGCCTTGGCGGCATAATTGGCTAAAGTCGAGTTAATGTAATTCTCAAATTTATTTCTAAATGTTTTTTCTCGCATTCTAATAGCAACCGTCCCTGCAAGCCAAAAAGCATACCGTAACTTGCTGTTACCATAACGAAACCAAGCTAGCCAACAAAAAGCCCCTTGGTCAGCATTATTCTTTAGCCTAGATAGCCTTGAAGTATAGCTTGAGCTACTCGACAAAACAGTTATTCTTGCCATGTTGCTTTAAAGGACAGCATACTCCCATAAGCTTGGTATGCACGTAAATTAAAAGAATTAAAACCAGAAGAACTATTCGGATAGGTCAATGCCCCCCCCCAGTCGACAGATCCTAAACGCATAAAGCGATATAATACGTCAATAAAGAGGCGTTTATTTGCTATTACCCGCATGCCGGCACCAACATTCCACGCTATGTTAGTGTTACCCTGGCTATAATATGTAGGTGAAAAAGCTGGATTGATGACACCAACGGTATTTGTGACACGAGAGTTAGTAGAGGTGTAGGTAAAACCAAGGCCCGCCATAAAATATGGGATATATCTGCTCTCGTTAACAAAATCATACAGTCCATTAACCAATAATGTAGAGCTAGAAATAGTACTGTTCATTCGAGCCTGATCAACTGAATCAGGAAGAGGAAAATCAGCGTCAGGGCTGGCATTATATAAAGGATTGAAATTCGCATTAACCTTAGGTAGATAAATATACTCTGCCTCAAATCTAGCAGGAATCTCAAGTGCCACCAATGAATGACCAAGGCTCGCTCCAAAACCTAATACACTTGGATCAAAACTTTGGATTGCAGGAGTTATTAGACCTCCACTACGCACGTCATACAGTTGCAACTCACTATACGATAGGTACACAGGGTTCAGCGCCAAACTTATGTAAGTTCCATTGTAATGAGTACCGGAAGGTTTATGCTGGCTTACACTACTCTCAGCAGCATGAGTCATGCCAAATTGTGCTGCCACCAGTAAAAAGGTACCTCTTGATGCAATCTTACATAGCATAAATTCTCCTAAGGTACTTAATGTGTTGGTGGCCCAACAGGAAGGGTAAATACAGGGGCATTACTTCCATCCGTATTTGCTCCTGCAGTGATAGATAATAATTGTGATAAAACAGTGAATGTAATTTTTGAATCAGTATCCTCATCACTGATATAGAACCAATGACTTCGGTAATATATTTTAACGAAGGCACTGCTCATCGGGCGGGTTTCGGAACAATGCACTTTCAATAATCCATTCATTAATCCGTCCCAGTTGTATGGTCGACCATCTGGGTATTTATTTTGGATTACAACCCCTTTTTTCACTTCTGATTCGGGAACATCTACTGCATGGGATAAAAATATCAGCGTCCCAAGAAGTGAACGAGTTTGCACCAAAACTTCTCTTTTATCATGACTGTCAGAGCTTTGGCTAAAAACAATGCTCATACTATTACTGTGAACACCCAATAAACGCTTTAATTTCATGGCAGCAGGAGAAAGATAATATTTCTTTTTAAAATACATGACCAATTTGACGTTAGTACCTTTCTTTTCGTTGAAGTATCTATATGCATCATTTTTATCTAACCATTCGATAGGCTCTAATAGGGTATTGAAATTAGCCATGTTGGGTACTGTGACTTTTCTGGTATTTGCAATGCTCGAAGCATTATCATAATCACCCACACTTTGAAAAATCATACGAGACAGGCGGTGATTGTCGTTAAATCCGGCAAAAGTCAGTAAATAAGCTGACTCTAAAGCGATAGGCGACATCAACTGTCTGATAAAGTCTGGGCTACTCAGCGGCGTATAAGAAACAGTTGGGCTTTCAGAGTAGCTAACCCCTGCAGTGGGTGTAAAATCTTGAGTTATTTGATTGATCAGTGGAGTCCAGGTCGCTGATAAACCAATATTAGATGTAACGGAGGTTGAGCCGGCAATGTTGGAGATTTGTAAAAAGCTTATTGGCTCTAAATAACGTAAACGAACGATATTTAGTAATAATTGCTGGTCCTCTGTATCACGGATAATTCTGTTATAATCATTACGATTATACATGATTTGTCGTGGGCCAACTGAAGCACATCCTATCAGTGCAAGACAGAAGGCGATGACAACCCCTGTCTTTTTAAATCTATCCATAGCAAACAGCCACACCCGAGAAAAGACAAAAAATACTAACACCACCAGTACGATAGAACAAGAGAAAAATGAGCCCAATGGATTTCTATAAATTTAGCACTACAATACACATTGTACCTGAGGTGCCCTGTCCTAATGGCACTGCCTTAAGGATAAAACCCACCTGCCTAAGTTCCGCGGCTTGTCCGCGGAATCCAGTGATCTCCTTCTGAGCTTAGATCGCTGGATTCCGCTGACAACCCCTGAGAGTTCCAAACGAATAATTAAAGTCAGGACTTACGCAAAACTCATCAAAACGGATGGATTTTTAAGCTCTTGAATCAAATAATTATGCAAAAAGCTTTTCTTTATCTGGCTACGTTGCTTTCGACACCAGCTAGCTGTTTAATTTCTCGGTTAAGCGGCTCAATATGTATTCTACATGAATCAAGTGTAGGAACTATGTGGCTAAATACTTCACTGCTTACGTCCCGTGCTTTATGCACGAGATCCAGCGATGCTGATAGAAAACTGGATCCCGCTGACAAGCAGAGGGACATAGCCTGGGAGAAATATGCAGTCAGTCACTATCAATTAGCATTTAAAATTTCGAAATTACTTGTCAGTGAGGACTTGTGCAAAACGCTAAGAGAGAGAAATGGATCAAACGAAAACAAGAGCTGGATCAGAGTCAAAAGCACATAATTGAGATACATTAGGTCAAGTTTTAAAACCTGATCCAATTGAAGTGTTCCGTCCCAAGAATGGAAAAATCACTCGTTTAAATTATTGTCAATATTCGTTAAATAACCAAACGAATTATACGATTGCAACTTATGCTGACCATATCGAGCATTAAAGTCATGATATGGTCAACCGGTATTAAAAGGAGTTAAAACCGACGCTGCGACTAGTTTGGGAACATAACGAATCTCAAATTATTACTGATGAATCTGGATGCGTTGTTTTTGAAGACAGTATTATTGATAAGAGCTACTCAAGAGAGATTGAAGGGGTACGTTGGCAATATAGTGGCAATGCACATGGCATCATTCAAGGTATCGGTATGGTTAATTGCCTTTATATCAACCCTAATACAGAACAATTTTGGTATTTTATGTTTAAATACATCTTTAAACATAGGAAAAAAGCGTTGTCAGCAACTTGTTAAAATGGTCAGCTCGACAGCTTTCCTTAGCTTTCCTTGGAACAAGAATACCTATCATGTAGAGACAAGTATCGGGAAGGTTATAACGATAAAACCTGGGTCAGCCTAATGCTTTCGCTCAAGAAAACCGCCTAATCGAGCAATTATTTTGTTATTTTTTTAAACGTCCATCACTACCCAGGCTGCACCGTAATCAAATTTTAATATAAATCGACTGAGATTTTATATCTTAACTTCTCAAAAAGCTGGTTTGCGCTGTTCGTCTGCCTCTTTTGGATTCGAAAAGTTTTGAGGCGAGACGGGATCCAATGGTTGCCCTGGTTGATACTCGGTGTGTTTTCCAGTGTACAATTTCCCGTCACCGTTTGAATAAGCAAGAATATTTTGGTTATGGTCAAATAGTTTGAATGCGATACTCTCTTTTGCAGCAGCCATCGCAAAAGTCTTACTATCTTTGGAGCTGCTAAATTCTATTTTCTCAGTGGATTTTCCTGGTTGCTGGATGCATCGTGGCGGGTAATCAAGCTGAGTACTGTTGAGAATGCGACTAATTGCGTCTTGATTTTTTTGCTCTCCAAGAACAGCATGCTCACCGCGTTTGTGAGGAACGGCATTCGCATTAGGCCTTTCTGGAGTTGGCATCATGGGTGATAACTTAAAAGTTTTTGGTGACTGCCTAGGCTTCTGGTTTCTGGTTTGAGTATTTCTTCGACCTGAATGAGCGTCTGAATAGTTTCTCGACGGTGGTGATGAATGAGTGTTTGATGAGCCTGATTGCCGAGAGGTATTTGTTCGAGGAGGCACTTGTCGAGTATCGGCTTGCGCGAAGGGCTTTCTAGGCGGCGGAGAGCTCGTGTTAGATTGAGCGGTATTTGTTCCAGACGGAGAGGTATTTGTTCGAGGTGGCGCTTTTTGAGTATTAAATTGCATTGGCGCCTCTGATTTTTCAGCACGAGCCAACAAATACCTGTATGCGTTACTTATTTGTTGAAATTTAAGCTGTTCGCCCCCTTTGTCTGGATGATGTTTAAGTGCCTGTTTGCGGTAGGCTTTTCCTATCTCTGTTGCTGTTGCTGTACTCTCTAGGCCCAAAGCTTTGAAAGCACTCTCGCTATCTTCTGCAGATTTAAATTCTGTTTTCAAGGGTGGAGATCCAGGCGTAGAGGCATTTTCTCCAGACGAAGAGGCACTTGGTCCAGATGGAGACGTTGAAGGGGAACCTGTGGTGTTGTTATCAGCCATATCCGCTAACCTTATTCAGAAGATGCCTTCATAGTATAGATTACTTTAAGAGATCTTCAATCCAAGGTATTCGGTGAGGCTCAACAGACCCTAGTTATAAGCGCATCCTGTCTTGCTTACCTGCGTTGCTAAATGCTAGAATCCTGCTCTATTTTTTTATATTATTAGGCAAGCATCATGAAAACAGGGAGTTGTACCCAAGTCAATAAAACCATGGTTGGTCAGAGTGTTACGGTGTCGGGCTGGGTGCATAATCGACGCGATCACGGGGGTGTGATTTTTATTGATCTTCGCGATCATTCTGGCTTAATCCAGGTCGTGTATGAACCGGAGTTTGTCGATATCTTTAAAAAAGCCGAAATTTTACGTCATGAATTTGTGGTAACGCTCTCGGGTAAAGTGAGAGTAAGACCCGAGGGAATGCATAATGCCACTATGACAACTGGTGATATTGAAGTGCTTGCGCAGACTTTGGAGATTTTAAATCCAGCACAAACACCTCCGTTTTTACCGGATGATTATTTGGCGGTGGGGGACGACTTACGCTATCGCTATCGTTATTTGGATATGCGTCGTTCGCAGATGCAAGCAAATTTGAAATTGCGCCATCACTTAACGCGTTGTATGAGGGAGTATCTCAATGAACGAGGATTTGTGGATATTGAAACACCCATGTTGACCAAAGCTACGCCAGAAGGGGCTCGCGATTACTTAGTGCCGTCGCGCGTCCATCCCGGCGAGTTCTACGCATTGCCGCAATCGCCTCAATTATTTAAGCAATTGCTGATGATGTCTGGGTTTAATCAATATTATCAAATCGCACGTTGTTTTCGTGATGAAGATTTACGCGCCGATCGCCAACCTGAATTTACCCAATTGGATATTGAAATGTCGTTTATCGATCAGGAGGCTGTGTTGAGCTTGATCGAAGGATTATTACAACATATCTTCCGAAGCATCCTTACTGTTGAACTACCTAATCCCTTACCAAGAATGTCTTACACTGACGCTATGCGTCGTTTTGGCTCGGATAAACCTGATTTACGCAATCCGCTAGAGTTGGTGGATATAGATGATATCATTCGTCACTGCGAGTTTAAGGTGTTTGCTGAGGCAGCGCTTGCATCGAATAGCCGTGTGGTAGCTTTAAAACTACCCAAAGGTTGCGAGCTGAGTCGTAAAGATTTGGATGATTATGCGACATTTGTCGGTCAGTTTGGTGCCAAAGGCTTAGCTTACATCAAAGTTAATGATCTGGATCAAGGGCTTGCGGGCTTACAATCGCCCATTCTGAAATTTCTAACCGAACAAGAATTAATGGCGATTCTGCAAAGGGTTGAGGCTCAAACAGGTGATGTGGTATTTTTTGGTTCAGGTCGACAGAAAGTCGTAAATGATTCCATGGGGGCATTGCGGGTTAAATTGGGTCATGACCGTAAGCTGATTGCAGAAGGGTGGTGTTTAGTGTGGATTATTGACTGGCCTATGTTTGAGCAAGATGATCAGACAGGCGCGTTGCAAGCGATGCATCATCCTTTTACATCCTCTAAGGATCTGAATCCCGATACGCTGCGTGATGCCCCGCTGCAGGCGGTAGCAAAGGCCTATGATATCGTGATTAATGGTTATGAAATCGGGGGAGGGTCAATCCGTATTCACCATTCTGAATTGCAGCAAACCGTATTCGATATACTAGGTATTCATGCGGACATGGCGAAAGAAAAATTTGGCTTTTTGCTGGATGCTTTACGTTTTGGCTGCCCTCCACACGGAGGGATTGCACTAGGTGTTGATCGTTTTGCAATGCTCCTAACGGGTTCTAAGTCTATTCGTGATGTGATTGCTTTCCCGAAAACACAATCTGCAACGTGTTTACTTACGGACGCTCCGTCTGCAGCAAGTCCCGCGCAATTAACTGAATTGGGTATCTCTGTGCGATCTCAACAAAAATAACGGAAGACAGCGTTCTACAGGAGTGAATCGGTGAAAACTGAGTCCGAATTACTATCCCGATGTCGGGAAATTGAAGGATTCACTATAGGGCAATTAGCGACGCAGCTCAGGTGCGTGATCCCTACTGAATCGTTACAACGTAAAGGTTGGGCCGGGGGGTTAATTGAAAAAGCGTTAGGCACAGAGGCAGGTAATCAATCGCTTCCGGATTTTATAACCCTTGGTATTGAATTAAAAACTCTACCGATGAGTGCCACCGGCGAACCTGCCGAATCTACTTTTGTGACGTCTATTCCACTGTTGACACTGCACCAGCAAACCTGGGAAACCTCTCACTGTTATGCAAAACTAAAACGCGTGCTGTGGTTGCCGATTGAAGCCGATCCTTCGATTCCTTATGCGCACCGTCGCATTGGACGAGGTATTTTGTGGTCGCCCTCATTTGATGAAGAATCGATACTTGCTAACGATTGGACTGAGTTAAGCCAGATGCTCATGTTAGGTAAAATTCATGAAGTTCATGCGGGATTGGGTATGTATTTGCAAGTGCGACCTAAAGCGGCCAATGCGAAATCTCTGTGTTATGGCCTGGACGAGCAGGGTCAAAAAATCTTAACATTACCTAGAGGTTTTTATTTGCGGAGAAGTTTTACTACCTATATGATCAATAAACACAGAATACAGTCAGAGTAAGCATGGACGAGCAAGCGAAATACGCTGCATTGCATAATTGGTTTTTGTCGCCTCAGGGTCAGGGCGTAGCCGCCGCTTTTAGGATGCAATTGCAGGATAGTCAAGCCACGATTCGTGGTGATTCTTTATTGCAGTTGGGGGTGTGCGGAGAGAATGGCTGGTTAAAAGCCTTGGATTTTCGATATAAATGGTTTGTCAGTCCTTCGCCCATACCTGGGCGCGGGGTTGTTTATGCATCACCGCATAATTTGCCGTTTGAGCGCTCGAGTGTCGATTGTATTGTGGCACCATTTTCGATAGAGGCCACTGCGGATAAAGTCGATCTTTTAGAGGAAATAGATAGAGTTTTAAGCCCGATGGGACATCTTATATTTTTGGGGGTCAACCCGGTTAGTCTTTGGGGGTTATCGTTATGGTTGCGGCGTTTGTCTTGTTTTGGTGGTAGTTCGGTAAGCCTAAGATCAGCATTATGGGTGAAGCATGCCTTATCGCTTCGAGGCTATCAACCCTCTGAATTGATGAGTTTTTATTATATTCCTCCCGTAATCCAACAATCTTGGATAGAGAGGCTGGAATTTTTAAATCAAATGGGTAAAATGATACGGCCTTTTCCCACGGGATTTTATTGCTTAATTATGCAAAAACGTGAGGTAGATCAAACTAGGATTGCTCCTGAGTTGTTAAAGAGTAATTTTAATTTTGCCAGAGTATGACCGCTATACTGCCTGTAGTATATGCTTTTTTAGGATGAAACATGAGTATTACCGAACAGATTAATAAAGTGTTTGAAAGTTCTACCTTATTATTTTCGATTGCAGACGTCGATAAAGCACTCGACAGAATGGCAGAAGAGATTCATGTGCAATTGTGTGATAAAAATCCCGTGATTATTTGCGTGATGATTGGGGGATTGATTCCTATGGGACATCTCTTAATGCGATTAAAATTTCCATTAGAAGTGGATTACGTCCATGCCACGCGCTACCAAGGAGAAGTCGATGGTGGGGCGTTAACGTGGAAAGTAAGGCCGAGTACTGATTTGCAAGATAGGGTCGTATTGGTTGTTGATGATATTTTGGATGGCGGCGTGACTTTAGCGGCTATCATTCATGAAATTAAAGGGTTAGGGGCCCGTGAGGTGCACAGTGCTGTCTTGGTTGATAAATACGAAAAACGAGTGTCTGCTGGCTTACAACAAGCTAATTTTGTTGGGTTAAAAGTGGATGATCATTTCGTGTTTGGTTATGGGATGGACTATAAAGAATATCTTCGTAATGCGCCTGGTATTTATAAGGTAGCACCAGAATATATGAGCTAAGCTGTTCTTTGGCTAGTTCAAGATAGTGATTGAGCTAGCTGATGATTTTTTTGTTTTCTAAAATCGGAAACTTACGTAATGCAAGCGAGATGTGTTGATAGAGTTCGGGGAGCCATTGAGGTTGTGCACCCTGGGCGGTCGCTGGTTTTTCCTTGCGTAAATCATTCGGTGCGATAATCAATTGCACATGATCTAACCCTACGCGTCTGGCAAGTAAAAATAATTCATCGATCGCTCGATCGCCTACGGCCAAACATCCTACGGACAATGATTTTCCATGCAAAAATATATTACTGCCTAACTGATTTCGACCATCTTTGCGGGCATGTTGGAGGTCAAACTCATTTGGATAATTGATCATCATCGATAAATGCATGCTACTGAATGGGTTGAAGGTGACCAGACGATAGATCCCCTCGGGTATTTGACGATCATGTTCCTTTAATTTGGGTCCTAATGTGCCACTATAAGCAGTTAAAGGAAAACTATGAATATGGTGCCATGCCTGTTCGGAATCGTGTGCCCATAATTGAATTCGTTGTTCTTTTTTGAAGGCAAGTAAGGCAATTTCTTTAGGCGGATACGCGACATTTGCTTTTGTAAAAAATGATATTAATTCAGGCTCTTTAGGGAGACTATAGCGCATAATAGCGGAGTCTATGGCTTTAGACGAATAGACATGTGATGTCATTCCATGCGCGCATAGTGCTGAAAAAACAAGGGTTAAAACATAGAAAAGTCGCATATCACATCCAACCAATTGGATAATAGGTAGTCTAGCAAATATAGCAGAATAGGACAAATCTCTCAGGCCAGGGAAAGATTGAGAAAGCCAATTGCGGGGATGAACGTATTCACTCCATGCCAAAGCAGATAATTTAAATTATAATGTGATCCTTTCTAAATCATCAACTGTTCTCCGCATGGGAACTATGGTGTTGATCTTCCCAATCAGTAATCAACGTATTGTTTAGCACACTATTACTTGAATTCGATTCGCGATAAGTTATCGCGGATTTGGCTGAGTCGGGAACGGCATCGACAAATAAGCCAAGGGCTTGTCTGCTAGATGAAAATGAAGCCATAGTAGATAATTGGTGCAGAGGTATTTTTGGCTTAAATAAGAGAAATGCGGCCCCAAGAGATGCGGATACCCCCCCACTCAAGGTTGCAGCTGTGGCACTGATGCCCATTGCTTTTAGCGCCGTATTTGCTGCGGCAATGCTTAAAAATCCTCCTGTACCAATTGCCAAACAAAGCATACCTGAAAACAGTAATAAATAAGCAAAAAATTTCATTTCTTTAGATGTTATTATGTCATCGAAAAAACTATAAGGCACTAAAGCTTCGTCGTGAGGAAATTTTTTTAGTCTGATATCTCTATCTGCCAATGAAAGATGATTGGTACGGTGAAAACTTTTAAAATGACTAGGTCTTTTAAAAATTAGTTGATAGAAAGCGTTTTCTAGAGTTGCTTCAAAACATCGATAATGATTTTTTTTATCGGTATCATTAATGGATTCGAGGGCTTCATTTAAAATTATATCTGCATTTGGATCGGTGGTCCCTAAACAATAAGTTCTAATAAAAGCTACTAAATATGAATGCCCAGAATTCTCAAAAGAAGTATAGAAAATAAAAGCCGTACGATATTTGTTTAAAACAATAGGATCAATATATTCTAAATAATCGTTAATATAAGGACTGTCGTTGTCTTTTTTTTGCTTCTCATAGGATTCAAAGACATCGACTCCAAGTTTTAACAACACGTGAATATTCATAAAACCAACTCTCTGTACTAATTTTTTTCATTATACTGGTTTTTTATTTTTTCTCAATAGGACTTTCGCCCAACCCAGACAGTTGGGTGGACGTCCTGACTATAAAAAACATTCAAATTCATCTATAGTTATAAAATAATGAATACATGGAGTGCGCATCAATGACGATGAAATGGATCTTTTCAGGTGTTATGAGTGTTTCCTTGGTCCTGGGATCGCATTGGGCGTATGCTAACGATGAAACTCCGCTGCGAGGAGTCCGTTACTGTGAAATTGTATGTTTATACCATAATGAAATTGCTGTGTATGATACCTTACATTTGAATGATTGTCCTGATTATCAGTGGCGGAAACTATCTGTAGAAAATATCAAGAAAACGACGCATTCTCTTTATGTATACCTAAATGGTCCAAGACACTTTACCGCGGATGGTGTAAAATATCCGCATTATCTTGATTCCAAACCTAGAAAATTCTCTGATTTAATGATGCATAAAGTTGGCATATTATACCCCACCGTTCATGATTATATTTTTGGTGAGGCAGCCTATCGTGAACATCGCGTTCACCGCAATACCATATGGATTTATGCCGCAGGAAAACCCGTTTATGAGTTGATAGGACCTCAAGGCCAAGTTTATGTGATGTACTCTTATTCAGTGACTGGGACACAACAATCTGAACAAGATATCCGTCAGTTAGGACAACGTATGAAGTTGCCTAAAAATTGGCAATTTAAAACCGGAACGCTGCAGGAGGAAGCGGTCGTCAAACCTATCCATCGTGAGTATATTGTAGTACAGGATAATAGACGGAATTCCTATCATAAGGTGGCGAGAGATTTGTTGTAGATGGACGGCGTTGCATTCAGACGATAATCCAAATGACAAACCATCCTCACCGGTGCCCCTCCCCGCATTCCAAATGAGAGCTGACTAATCCTCTCTAATTTTTAATTATCAACACTTCAGTTGAAATCTTATAAGGAAGCGATTTTAAATCTGGATCGGTGACGGGCATATTGGTTATCTGATAATCATGTACCGCAGGGAGGATATGAATAAACAGCTGTGATCCTTCCGCAGCGTCTCTCTGATTAAACTCATTCTTGGTGTCGCTTTTTTTGCGAGATAAGATGATGTTACCTAACCAAATAGGCTCTTGATAATGCATCAAATGATAATTTGAGCGCCATAAACGTAAAATATAGAGATCGTCATTTTTACTATTGGTATAAGTCATCGTCAATACTGGAAGTTTATTGAGATACAATTGTCCCATAAACGGAAGCGTCTCGGTAAAGTCTCGACCTTCCGCGTGGATGAGTAACGAGTATAAAAAGGAACGAGCTTGTTTTTGCCATCCATAAATACATAAACGTGTTTCTAATTCTTGAAGAGTGCCAGCATATTGGACGTTAAACGCCCCAATGCGTTGGCCAATACGATTGGTCGAATAGCGCGGTAATATCGGTTCATCCTGGTACCACCAAGTATCTTGATTGAGCGTATATTGTTTGGGTTTAGGGCTATGTTTGACAACCATCGTCTTGAAATCTTCAACATAGACAAGGGTAGTTGTGATAGCAAATAAGCTAAAAATTAGCAGTAAGGTGATGCTAATGTTGTAGGGATTGGCATGTTTACGCCTATACAAAATCCAATGGAACAAACCCAACGTGAATCCAATGCTATAGGCACCTAAGACCGATGTTAACCAATTATCGCCTAAATACAGGATGGCAAAACCTGAAATTAATAATAATAAACTCAGGGTATGAGAAAGAAAATGGCCGATAGGTTTATAGTTTTTAGATAAATCGTGGACCATAAACGTAAACAAGGCGGTTGCAAAACATAAAGGAATGGCGGGAAACAAGCCGAAAACAGAAGACTCTGCAAACAAAGGAATAGCAGTTGTGCTCGTGAACAAACTAGCGCATAAACGTGTTACGAGTGCTGTTAATAAATTTAAAGATATCCAATATTTTAGAAAACGCCAATCGCGCCTATAACCAGAGAGGGCGGTGATGAGTAGGCTAAAAGCTATGAGCGGAAAGGGGCCTAGAATAAACGTAAATAGGATAAATATTTTATCAGTAATCGGTGTACGTAACGTGTTTAAAAATAAACTGACAGGTTGATTGATGGCGTCTATCCATGTCCCTTGTATCACGAGTATAAAAAGAATGGCTGTACCGATTAGGTTAGTAAGCCACGTCATCAGGAGACGGATGATTTGTTGTTGCTTTTTATCGGCGGGATTGGTTAGCTGGTTCATTAAGTAATAGGTGTAAGGATTAGATTTTGAAAAAAGCCAGACGGTATTAACGGTCCGTGTAAACGATTGATGGAGGTGTTTTGTTGCGGCATGGAGCAGTTGGCTACCTATCCAAATAGTGACTAGGACGATTAACACAAACATGAATAAGCGTTGCGCACTTTCTGATGATAACTGACTGCTGGCTGCACCTATAATATAACCTGGAAACAGGTACAAAATAGCCCAGCCAATGGCTGATATAATATTGGCCATAATAAATTCTAATTTTGACATATTCAACATACCGGCAATCAGCGGGATAATAGAGCGCAGGGGACCAATAAATCGCCCAATTAGAACGCTTTTTTTGCCATGCCTATTAAAGTAATCTTGTCCGTAGTTAAGTAAATTGGGGTAACGCTTAAAAGGCCATATCAAACTTAGGCGCTGACTGTAGACGTATCCTAAGGTATAACTCGCACTATCCCCGACAAAAGCACCTAACGTAGCAAAACACAGGGTGAAGTCAAAACGCATAACGCCTGAACCTGCGAGAATACCGATGGCTGTCATGGTGAGTGAGCCTGGAATTAAGGTTCCGATAACTGCCAAAGATTCTAAAAAGGCAATAAAAAAAGTAAACATCAAAGCTTGGTTTGGATGGGTATGCAGCCATGTCGTAAAAGGTGTGATGTAATCACTAAGCATGTGCATTGAGTAACTCACTTTGATCGTGGAAATAAAACCTATCATAATAAAGTTGACTCAATCGTTCTATGACTGTTGTCATTGTGATGCTGGCATCATATTCGGTGAGTTGAGTCATTTTCAATTGTGAATAACCACAAGGATGAATCCCTTCAAAAGGTTCTAGATCCATATTAACATTCAACGCAATACCGTGGTAGGTGCAATTGGCTTTAACGCGCAAGCCTATCGATGCAATTTTTTTGTTAGCCACATAGACCCCGGGTGCCTTGCATACACGATGCGCTTTAACGCGAAAGGTTTCTAACAGGGTAATCAATATGTCTTCTAATTGCGTTACCAATGTTCTGACACCTAAGGGCTTGCGTTGTAAATTCATTAGAACGTAGGCAATCAGCTGGCCTGGTCCATGATAGGTTACTTGGCCACCGCGATCGCTTTGAATAATAGGAACTTGTTTAGGATTGAGAATATGTTCTCTTTTTCCTGCTTGCCCCAACGTATAGACAGGATCGTGCTCCAGTAACCAAAGTTGATCTTCGGTTTCTGCTTGACGCTGTTGTGTATAGCGTCTCATTTTATCTAAAATCGGTTGGTACGGCTGCTGGCCGAGTTGGATGATTTGCATTAAAGTACCATTTGAATATCGGGATGTTGGGTCAAATCAAAGTATAGCGTATTCAATGTTTCTTGGTCTAAAGCATGGATGATGACGGTAATACTCACATAATTCGCTTGCAGGCTGAATTGGGTTGTAATGGCACTATCTTGAGTATCAGGATAATGCTTACGTATGATAGTCGATATGTCGTCAAGAAAATTCGGTCTAGACTTCCCAATAATTTTAACAGGGAAGTCGCAAGGAAATACAAGGAGTGTCTCTTGTGCCATGGTTAGCCGAACCAATTATGATAGAGGATACGAATCGCGTCTTTTGCCCGGATATAATAGCCTCCTTTTTCAATCGTTTCTAACGCATATAAGGGTTGCGTATCCAATGTGTTACCATCAAACTGCACTTGTAATTCACCCAAAGATTGTCCTTCTTGGATAGGGGCTTGAATATTTTTTGGAATATGGGTGACCACACTTATACGCTGATATTGACCACTTGGAACAGTGACAAAACATTCACGTACTGAGCCTAAACGTACCGTGGATTTTTGGCCTTTGTATAAGCTTGACTCCGTGATGGTTTGTCCTGACTGAAACAGTTTATGGGTTTCAAAAAATCGAAACCCATAGTTCAATAATCGTTGGCTGTCATCCGCTCGAACAGTATCGGAAGGCGCATTAAGTATCACACTTAACAGACGCATAGTGTTATGTTTGGCTGATGCGACCAAACAAAAACCTGCTTCGTCGGTATGTCCTGTTTTGATACCGTCTACTTGGTTATCTCGCCACAGCAATCGGTTACGATTGGGTTGGCGAATATTATTGTAGGTGAACCATTTTTGTTTATACCAGTGATAGTATTCAGGGTAATCTTGAATTAAAGCTCTTCCTAATATAGCTAGATCCTTTGCCGTTGTGTAATGCATTGGGTTGGGTAACCCGGTACTATCGGTAAAATTGGAATCATTCATGCCCAGGCTTTTGGCCTGTTGGTTCATTAAATCTGAAAAGCCTGATTCACTTGCACCGATGTGTTCGGCTAAAGCCACACATGCGTCATTCCCCGAGTCTACAATGATGCCCTTGAGAAGATCTTCGATACTTGCTTCTTGGCCTTCTTTGATAAACATTCTAGAACCACCCGTTTTCCATGCGGTTTGGCTGATTCTGACCATGTCCGTGAGATGAATTTGTCCCGATTTGAGTGCTCTAGACACGACATACAAAGTCATCATTTTAGTTAAACTGGCGGGTGGCATGCGCTGCGCACTATTCTTTTCGGCAATAATTTTACCACTATCGCTATCGATCAAAATATACGCCTTGGCGTTAACAGAAGGGGGTGCTGGGGTAATAAGTGGGTTATTACCCGCGATAGCAGGAGGAGGGGTGAGCGTGGTGGTAGGTAAATTTTCAGCGAGGATACTCGGGACTCCAAGACAAAATAGAATAAAAAACGATAAAAAAGATTTTATTTTGGTGGGATTGTTCATACTTCTACCTGTTATTGAGGGTGGTTGGGATATTGCTGGATATATATTACAACAACCATAAGAAATGACAACTCCCTTCATAGTTGATAAGATTACCAGTTTGGCACCCAAGGTCTGTCGAATAATAAGGGCTATTGAGCATTCTTCTTTCGACGTCCCGCCACGAAGGGCTTCGAAAGAAGAATGGCCAGAAGACTCAAGTTAAAAGACACACTTCGGTTAATAACCAAGTTTATAGGATGGCTGCATGCTACGTAAAATAATTATTTTGAATATTGCTTTGTTACTCGGATGTCAGTCCATACACTCAAATCATGGCATTCATAATCGAAAAAAATCTCATCACCATGCTGCTGTGGAAGCTCAAGATAGTGCGCCTATGGGACCGATTCCTTCATTTTTTAAGTTAGTGACGCCAAAATTAGAACCTTTGAGTCGCTATGGTAATCCGCCTACTTATAAGGTTTATGGACGTAGCTATGCTGTGTTAAGAACGGCCAGAGGCTACAAAGAACGTGGCCTCGCATCCTGGTATGGTACAAAATTTCATCGTCAACGCACCTCTAGCGGTGAAAAATATGACATGTATGCCTTAACGGCAGCTCATAAGACCTTACCCATTCCTACTTACGTCCGGGTAAAAAATATAGAAAACGGTCGTGTTGCCGTTATCAGGGTCAACGATCGTGGACCTTTTCATTCCGGAAGAATTATTGATTTGTCTTACGGAGCAGCCGTCAAATTAGGCATTTATCCGAAAGGAACTGCCAGAGTCGAAGTCGAAGCTATCATGCCAAATTCGTCGTCAAGAACCCGTCAACAACGCCCTCAGCCGCGTCAACCGTCTCATCCGCAACAAAGACAGTACTTTATCCAAGCTGCAACCTATAAAACACAACGTTCTGCAGAGCAGTTGCGGGCTAAATTAGCACATGTCTCATCCTCGCGAGTGTTTGTAGTCCCTGTCAAACATTATTGGTTGGTGAGAATAGGTCCGTTTATTAACAAACAAAGTGCGCAGCACGTGCAAAAACTCTTGTTAACCTACAAATTAAGCGGGCAAATTATGAAGCTGAATCGACGATAACCCGGGTGCCTATATTTCCACCTTCCCCGGGTGCGGTGATAAACTCTTCGTTAAGCCATTTTGCGTCTTCAATAAACATGCGAATACATCCGTGGCTATCGCGAAATCCTGGCACCACATCACTACCATGTAAGGCGTAGCCCCGAAAAAAGTGCATACAATACGGCATAATCGCGCCGCCATTGTCACCGTTTGATCTAACTGGAAAAATGGTGGAAATACAATAAATATCTTGTTTGCGAATGACACGAAACTCGCCAGATGGCGTTAAGCAGGTCCCATCGGGGCTTTTACAATGCCCCGATCCCGTGGAGACAGGCCCCCACCAAACTAACTCACCGTTGTTATTATAAGCAGCCCAAGCGAGCTCTTTTTGATTCACAAAAATAACTTTTTCTTTTGTTGGTTCGATATAACGTGGAAAAGGAGCCACATCGTAAATACTGATTTCATCTAAACGCTTAGGAATCGCGATAGTCATACCTGAGTGAAGCGCGATATTCATCCGATTCACCCGCATTGCGATATCACGTGTTTTATCTGACGGAAACAAACTGTTCCATGAATCATGTGATTTTGTTGTAATGCAAAAATAATCTGAATTTTGACACAGCGTTTCACCAAAACGCTGGTACGCATAGGAGGATGTTAGGCAGAACAGAGAGGTGATGCCTATTAGAATCGTAATAAATTTTGACATTTTTCCTCCCGATATAGACATATTAACGGCTCATTTCCACAGAACTTAAGTCATCCAGCCACTTTGTCATGGACATTTGTTTGGGCTATACTAGCGCCAATACTATTTTTCATGGGTTAAAGTGTATGAGTTGGTTAAAGAACTTGTTGCCGTCAAGAATTAGGACGGAGACTTCGCAAAAGAAAGGTGTGCCTGAAGGATTGTGGATCAAGTGTTTGGGCTGTGGTGAAATCCTATATAGCTCTGAGCTTGATAAAAATCTTTCTGTCTGCCTTAAATGTAATCATCATCACCGTATTTCTGCGCGGGTACGGATTGGTCAGTGTTTAGATGCAAATAATCAGGAAGAAATAGCAGCTGAATTGGAACCGATCGATCGACTGAAGTTTAAAGATTCCAAAAAGTATAAAGATCGTATTATTCAAGCTCAAAAGTCTACGGGCGAAAATGAAGCATTGATTGTTATCAAAGGAACGTTAAAACAACAACCCGTTGTTGTCAGTGCTTTTGAATTTAGCTTCATGGGTGGTTCTATGGGGGCGACGGTGGGTGAAAAGTTTGTGAGAGGCGTAAATATCGCTATCGCAGAACGGCGTGCTTATATTTGTTTTACCGCCAGTGGCGGTGCGCGCATGCAAGAAGGGTTGTTTTCTTTGATGCAAATGGCAAAAACCTCAGCAGTTTTAGCGAAGTTGGCGCAAGCAAAACTTCCTTTTATCGTGGTGTTAACTGATCCGACTATGGGCGGGGTTTCTGCAAGCTTTGCGAGTTTGGGTGATATTATTATTGCAGAACCCAAAGCCCTGATTGGATTTGCTGGTCCCAGAGTCATCGAGCAAACTGTGCGTCAAACCTTGCCAGATGGATTTCAAAGAAGTGAATTTTTATTAGAACATGGCCATATTGATAGGGTGGTTGAACGCAAGGACTTGCGGGATACCTTAGCCCGACTCATTGCAACCTTATCGCATCGTCAGCTAGTTTTGAGTCGCGTGGATGACTGAGCACGCCAATTCAATGCGAAGCTTAAAAGAATGGTTGGATTATCTGGAAAAAAGACATACCCAGGAAGTGCAGTTGCGTTTAGTCAACCCGCAACGGGTTGCCCACACAATGGATGTTGCAATATGGTCAATACCTGTTATCACGGTGGGAGGCACCAATGGGAAGGGATCAACTGTTGCGGCATTAAGTGCTATTTATAGCGCGGCCGGGTATCGTGTCGGCCAATTTACCTCGCCGCATTTACTGACGTTTAACGAACGCATCAGCATTAATGACACGCCTATCAGTGACCAGGATTTGTGCGAAGCATTTGCCATGGTTGAACACCAACGCCATCAAATACCACTAACTTATTTTGAAGTCACCTTTTTAGCAGCATTATGGTATTTCAAACGTTCTTCCTTAGACGTGCTGATTCTAGAAGTCGGCCTAGGTGGGCGCTTAGATGCGACGAATATTATTGATGCCGATTTAGCCATTATCACGACGGTAGATTTGGACCATCAGGATTATTTAGGACCCGATGTCGAAACAATTGGGTTTGAAAAAGCAGGCATTTTACGCCCCCACCAGCGGTTTATTTATGGCGATTTTGATCCACCTAGCACGGTGATTGAACGCGCGCATGTCTTAGAAACCCGAATGGATTGTTTGGGGCAAACGTACCAGTATCACTGCCAGGGTACGCAGTTGCATGTTACATTCGCACCTAAAACAATGCCAATTATTGTGCCAGTGCCAAATATCCATTTAAATGCTGCTGCAGCCGCGATAGTGGCCACAGAGCGTTTACAGTCGCGCTTACCTATAAAACCTGAGGCTTGGATACAAGCCATGCTCCGGGTACGGATAAGGGGACGTCGGCAATGGATAAAGTCGGATCCGGTTACTGTGTTGTTGGACGTGGCGCATAATCCTCAAGCGGTAAGACTTTTGGCGCAGACCCTTCAGCAATATCAACCGAGTGGCCAGGTCCATGCGGTGTTTTCAGCCTTGCAAAACAAGGACATTTGTGGTTTAATTACGCCATTAAGAAACATAATTGATCAATGGTATTTGACAAGCTTAACGGGAAAGCGTGCGATGCCACTTGCAGCATTACAAGTCATATTTACCGATGTATTTGCCTATCGCCCGGCGTGTTATCTTGAACCAGAGCAAGCCTATGCGGCTGCAGTTGCAACTGCTTTACCTGGAGATGTCATTGTTGTTTTCGGATCGTTTCTATTAGTCGAAGCGGTGATGAAAGCAAGAGGAGTATATGAATGAAATGGGTATTAGAAGATCGTATTAAGCACCGTTTGATCGGTTTAGCGGTGATTGCGTCCTTGTTGGTTATTTTTTTGCCAGCAGTATTCAAGCAATCGAACCATCATTTTGACGATAATGTGAATGTGTCATTTAAGGTACCGAAAAAACCCGTGTTACCTCAACTATCCGTTGTTGATAAGGACCGCCTTTTTAAAGAAGTTAAGGTAGCAAAAATCAATATTCCCCCCGCTGCTCATGTGGAT
>CANNJG010000015.1 GCA_947504795.1 Legionellaceae bacterium | reverse complement strand
CAATATCGTCTAATAGACTTCAAACGTAATAAGGACAGTATCCCTGCAAAGGTCGAACGGATTGAATACGATCCCAATCGAACTGCCTTAATCGCATTATTGGTTTACAAAGACGGTGAAAGAAGGTATATTATTGCCCCTTCAGGTATTGAAAAAGACCAGGTAGTATTAAGTGGCGAAGAATCACCTATTGAAGTCGGCAACGCCTTGCCGTTGAAGAATATACCTTTGGGAACAACTATCCATTGCGTCGAACTTAAGCCAGGTAAGGGCGCACAAATGTTACGCTCTGCCGGCTGTAGTGGACAGATTGTAGCGAAAGAAGGCGCATATGCAACGTTGAAGTTGCGTTCAGGAGAAATGCGTAAGGTGCTTCTAACTTGCCGCGCAACGATAGGTGAAGTTAGTAATAGTGAACACAGTTTACGGGTATACGGCAAAGCAGGTGCTAAACGTTGGCGCGGTATACGTCCAACAGTGCGTGGGGTAGCCATGAACCCTGTCGACCATCCGCATGGCGGTGGGGAAGGGAAAACTTCCGCAGGGCGACACCCGTGTTCGCCATGGGGTCTGCCAACAAAAGGTTACAAAACGCGTTCTAACAAGCGAACGGATCGTTTTATTGTCAGAGGTCGTAAGAAGAAATAATGGTATGTTTACACAACATGTAGAGAGGATAATATAGTGGCTCGTTCTATTAGAAAAGGTCCGTTTATTGATGGTCATTTGTTGCACAAAGTCGAAGAGGCCGTTGCAACAAAATCAAAGAAGCCAATTAAAACTTGGTCCCGACGTTCAGTTGTCATCCCAACGATGATAGGGTTAACTATTGCTGTTCATAATGGTCGTGATCATGTGCCAGTCTACATTACAGATAACATGGTTGGTCATAAATTAGGTGAGTTCTCAATGACTCGAACATTTAAAGGCCACTCTGGCGATAGAAAAGTCAAGGGCAAGTAAAAGAGGCAATGATGGAAGTTACAGCTAAATTAAAGAATGCATCGCTCTCCGCTCAAAAAGGTAGATTGGTAGCAGACATGATTAGAAGAACGAGTGTTTCATCCGCCCTTGGGGTTTTAAAGTTTACTCCTAAAAAAGGTGCGCGTTTAATGCTAAAACTTTTAGAGTCCGCCGTTGCGAACGCTGAGAATAATCATGGCGTGGACATCGATGAACTAAAGATATCTTCGATTTTTGTGGATGAATCGTCAACACTCAAACGTGTCATGCCACGCGCAAAAGGCAGAGCTAATCGTATCTCCAAACGAAGTTGTCACATTACTATCATCGTATCGGACGAGGAATAATTATGGGCCAGAAAGTTAATCCAATTGGAATTAGACTGGGTATCAATAAAGAATGTAATTCAAATTGGTTTGCAGTTCATAACTATGCAGAATTGTTGAATCAGGACATTAATCTTCGGAAAGAGCTTAAAAAGAAGCTGTCCGGTGCTGCTGTGAGCCGTATCCAAATAGCACGTCCTGCCAACAATGCAATCGTTACTATTCATACAGCGCGACCGGGCGTTCTGATTGGAAAAAAAGGTGGCGGCATTGAGAGTTTGCGCTCATATATATCTCAGCGTTTAGGTGTGCCAGTCCATTTGAACATTGAAGAAGTAAAAAAACCAGATTTGGATGCAACTTTAGTTGCTGAAAGCATAGCCCAGCAGCTAGAACAGCGCGTCATGTTTCGCCGAGCGATGAAACGATCTGTAACGTCAGCATTGAAGGGTGGAGCCAAAGGAATTAAGATCTGCGTTTCGGGACGGTTAGGCGGTGCAGAAATTGCAAGAAGCGAATGGTACCGTGAAGGACGTGTCCCGTTACATACCTTTCGTGCCGACATTGATTATGGCACAGCTGAATCCAAAACTACTTACGGTATTATTGGTGTGAAGGTCTGGATATTTAAAGGTGAGACTGTTACTCAAAAAAATCGTCCTACTGATAAGTAAGGAATAGAGGGAAAGAGATATGTTACAACCAAAGAGAACGAAATTTCGCAAACAAATGAAAGGCCGAAATCGCGGGCTTGCACTTCGTGGCAATTCTGTAAGTTTTGGTGAATTTGGTCTGAAAGCATTGGAACGCGGGCGCCTAACTGCGCGGCAAATAGAAGCAGCACGACGCGCCATGACGCGTCATGTCAAACGAGGCGGAAAGATCTGGATTCGTGTTTTTCCTGATAAGCCGATTACGCAAAAGCCTTTAGAAGTGCGTCAAGGAAAAGGTAAAGGGAATGTTGAATACTGGGTTGCGCTAATTCAACCCGGAAAAGTTATATTTGAAATGGAAGGTGTGACCCGTGAGCTCGCTATCGAAGCTTTCAACTTAGCGAAGGCGAAGCTGCCATTTAAAGTAGTGTTTGAAGAACGGAAGGTGATGTAATGAAAACTGTAAGTGAATTACGTGCTCTGGATGTTAATCAGTTAGAAGCAGAAATACTAGTGATACGAAAAGAGCAATTAAACCAGCGTTTGAGAAAAGCAAATGGTGCTCTGGATAAGCCGCATGTAGTCAAGCTTGCTCGACGTACGATTGCACGAATTAAAACCCTAATGACAGAGAAGGCAGGTAAGTGATGACTGCAACAGCTGAAACCATAGAACAAGCCACTGGAAAAATCATGATTGGTAAAGTAATAAGTGACAAAATGCAAAAAACAATTGTGGTTCAAGTCGAACGCACCGTGACCCACCCCAAGTACGGGAAGATATTACGGCGACGATCAAAGCTTCATGCACATGATGAAAATGAAGTGTGTAAGGTTGGAAATATTGTAAAAATACGAGAATCAAGGCCCCTTTCTAAGTTGAAAAACTGGGTGCTTGTTGAGGTAATTTCGTAATTATAACGTGATAAACTTTCAATCCAAACAGAGGTCTGATATAATCAGCAACCTTTTTCTGACTGACAGAGATCTGGAGATCAAGAATGATACAAATGCAGACCGTACTTGAAGTCGCAGATAACAGCGGTGCGAGAAGGGTAATGTGTATTAAAGTCCTAGGCGGATCGCACAGAAGATATGCCCGTGTGGGTGATGTGATAAAGGTTAGTGTTAAAGATGCTATCCCAAGAAGCAAAGTGAAAAAAGGTTCGGTTATGAATGCTGTCGTTGTCCGCACTGCGCAGGGCGTCCGTCGAGCTGATGGCTCTCTCATTCGCTTTGATGGAAACGCCGCAGTACTACTTAACAACCAGTATGAGCCGATTGGTACCCGCATTTTTGGACCAGTGACACGTGAGCTTAGAGAGAGATTCATGAAAATTATTTCGCTAGCCGCAGAAGTGTTGTAGAAAGGAACGAGAGATGAAGAGAATTAAATCAAAAGATACCGTTATTGTCATGACTGGCAAGAGTAAAGGCCATGTCGGTGCAGTCAGCCGTGTTGTCGAAGAAAGGGTCTGGGTAGATGGTGCGAACTTAGTTAAAAAGCATGTCAAACCTAATCCTCAATTAAATGAGAAGGGTGGAATAATAAGCAAAGAAGCTTCTATCCACATTTCAAATATTGCGCTATACAATCAGGCGACGAAAAAGGCGGACAAAATTGGATTTAGATTTGTTGAACGCAATGGAAAACACATCAAAGTACGTTACTTCAAGTCCAATGATGAATTGGTTGACGCTGCGAAATAGGTGAAATTAAATGGCCACATTAAAAAAATTATACAAAGAAAAAATAGCTCCTGAACTTATGCAGAAATTCCAATACGCGTCACCTATGGAAATTCCCAAAATCCTAAAAATAACCCTAAATATGGGTGTGGGTGAAGCTGTTACTGACAAAAAAGTCATGACCCATGCGCTTGAAGACATGGTAAAGATTTCAGGCCAAAAACCGGTTGTCAACTTAGCAAAAAAATCTATTGCTGGTTTTAAAATCCGTGATGGATGGCCAATTGGATGTAAGGTCACATTACGGGCTAACAGAATGTACGAGTTTTTAGAAAGATTAATAAGCGTGACGCTACCACGTGTAAGAGACTTTCGCGGTTTGAATCCTAAATCATTTGACGGACGAGGGAATTATAGTTTTGGCTTGCATGAACAAATAGTTTTTCCTGAAATCGATTTTGACAAGATTGATGTGATAAGAGGTTTGGACATTTGTATCACCACATCTGCCAAGACAAATGCAGAAGGAAAAGCCCTTTTAGAGGCGTTTAATTTCCCATTAAAAGATAGAACATAGAGGATCACGATTGTGGCAAGAAAATCGATACTTGAAAGAGAGCAAAAAAAAGCAAACTTAGTCAAAAAGCATAAGACTAGGCGTTTAGAGCTTAAAGCGATCATTAAATCTTCTAAAGATTTTGACTCGATTGTAAAAGCGCAAACTGATTTAGCTAAATTACCCATAAATTCGTGTGCAGCAAGACATTCAACACGCTGCCAACAATGTGGTCGTGCGCATGCCGTCTATCGAAAGTTTGGCTTATGCCGCATTTGTTTAAGACAACAGTTGATGTCGGGAAATGTGACTGGCGGACGAAAGTCAAGCTGGTAGTCCCCCATTTTTAATTGCACCCCTGATGGTGTTACACAAAGATATTAATTTGGAGAATAAATGTGACAATGCAAGATCCAGTTGCTGATATGTTGACCAGAATTCGAAATGGACAGAGAGCAAAACATCCACAAGTCAAAGTACCATCCTCTATTTTAAAGCATGATATCGCTCGTGTGTTAAAAGATGAAGGGTACATCAGTGATTTTCAAGTAGAAATGGATCAGAGTTCTTTTAAGACCCTAACGATAGACTTAAAATATTATCAAAACAAACCGGTTATTGAGAAAATCCGCAGAGTTAGTCGTCCTGGCTTGCGGGTTTACAAATCCGTAAAAGAATTCCAACCCGTTTCTGGTTTCGGCATTTCAATTTTGTCGACTTCCAAAGGGATTTTGTCACATACCATGGCAAAAAAAGAGAATGTGGGTGGTGAAGTTATTTGTGAAGTTGCTTAAATTGGAGTTGAGGATAAAACATGTCTAGAGTAGCAAAAGCTAATATCACATTACCGGATAAAGTACTAATTGAAATTGGCACACATCAGATTACTGTTAAAGGACCTAAGGGATCTCTGACGCAGCATTGTAATTCTTTGGTGCGAGTAGCACTTACAGAAGAGGATAAAAATGTGGTAACATTTCAGCCGGCGGCGAATGATCCAGCTGCCTGGGCGCAGGCAGGTACGGCCAGAGCACTTGTAAGTAACATGATCAAGGGTGTTACAGCTGGCTTTGAAAAGACACTCGAATTAGTAGGTGTCGGCTACAGAGCGCAGGCAAAAGAAAATATTTTGACGCTGTCTTTAGGTTTCTCTCATCCACTCGAGTATACGTTACCTAAAGGAATAATTGCAGAGACTCCTAATAATACAACAGTTATTTTAAAGGGTATTGACAAACAATTACTCGGGCAGGCTGCTTCTGAAATACGTTCGTTTCGACCTCCTGAACCCTATAAAGGCAAAGGCGTACGTTATGCCGGCGAATTAATTGTCATCAAAGAAGCCAAAAAGAAATAGGGTGAATCCATGAATAAAGAAATAGCTCGTAGAAGAAGAGCCAAAAAAATCAAAGCAACAATATTTAACGCCAAGTCACAGAGACCGCGTCTAGTTGTTAGTCGTTCCAATCCAAATATTTATGCTCAGATTATCTTGACTGAAGAAAATGGAGATATTGTGTTAGTAACCGCCTCGACGGTTGATAAAGAATTGAAACCAACATTAAAGGGAACAAAAAAAGAACGTGCCTTTGAAGTTGGTAAGTTGCTTGCACAGCGTGCGAATGAAAAAAACATTGTACAGGTAGCCTTTGATCGTGCAGGCTATAAATATCATGGCCGCGTGAAAGCGTTGGCCGAAGGCGCACGTGATGGTGGCTTGGATTTTTAAAGGAACTTTGCTATGGCATTTGAAGATAATAAAACTGATGGGTATCAAGAAAAACTCGTCTCCGTAACAAGAACTGCAAAAGTAGTAAAGGGTGGACGAGTATTTGGTTTCGCTGTCCTTGTGGTCATTGGTGATGGAAAAGGAAAAGTAGGTTATGGACGAGGCAAAGCACGTGAAGTGCCTATCGCCATACAAAAGGCTATGGAACAAGCCCGTAAAAATATGGTTTACATTCCGCTGGCTGGAACAACCATCCATCATGAAATAACCCAAAGCTATGGTGCGTCTAAAGTCTTTATGAAGCCTGCAAGTGACGGAACAGGAATTATTGCCGGTGGGGCCATGCGCGCGGTTTTAGAAGTGCTTGGTGTCCAAAACATTCTTGCTAAAAGCATTGGATCTACAAATCCAAGCAATATTGTCAGAGCAACCGTTTTAGCCCTTGTTAGGATAGGCACCCCTGATTATGTTGCGGCTAAACGTGGAAAAACACTCAAATATTTAATGGAAGAATCAGCATGAAAACAACTGAACCACAGATAACCATTAAGCTAATAAAAAGTTTGATTGGGAGAGTCCCGAAGCACATCGAGATTGCAAAGTTGCTGGGTCTTAGAAAGATAAATTCCGTAGTTATCAAGGCTAATACACCACAGATACTTGGAATGGTTAAGGCTATTGATTATTTGGTTGAAGTTGAGGAATGCGTAAAATGAATTTAAATGAACTTTCTCCAGCACCTGGATCACGTCCAAGTAAAAAAAGACTAGGACGTGGCATTGGATCTGGACTTGGAAAAACAAGTGGTAAAGGCCATAAAGGTCAAAAGGCACGGGCTGGCGGGTTTCATAAAATCAATTTTGAAGGCGGTCAAATGCCTATACAAAGACGCTTGCCAAAAATGGGTTTCAAGTCGCGAGTATCCAAAACTAATGATCAAGTTACCTTGCATGAAATTAGTACCATTAGGGCAGAGACTATCGACATGGAAGCATTGAAAGCTGCTGGGATCATCAACAAATCGATACTTTATGTTAAAATTATTTTATCGGGTGAACTAACTACTGCAGTAAAGATCAAAGGTTTGAAAGCCACCAAAGGCGCTTTGAAAGTCATAGAAGATCTGGGTGGAAGTGTCGAAGCGTGAAATTAAAAAAGCAATCCCAATCCATACAAAAAACACAAGGTGGCCTGGATGAGTTAAAGTCGAGGCTATTATTCGTTTTGCTTGCAATCCTCGTTTACAGGCTTGGCGCACATATACCTGTCCCAGGGTTGGACCCGGAAAAACTTTTTAATTTTTTTAATCAACAACAAAATACAATCTTCGGTTTATTCAACATGTTCTCTGGAGGCGCTCTGTCTAGAGTCACCGTATTTGCAATTGGAATTATGCCTTACATCACCGCCTCCATTATCATTCAATTGTTTTCGGTCGTTCTGCCATCTTTAGAGCAACTTAAAAAAGAAGGCGAATCCGGAAAGCGTCGGTTAAATCAATACACACGCTACCTAACTTTGTTATTCTCACTGTTCCAGTCTCTGGGTATGTCACGATGGTTGGCTGGGCAACATCTGGCTATGAACCCTGATACATCATTTTATGTGACCGCAGTCGTAACGCTAGTTACGGGAACGATGTTTCTGATGTGGTTAGGTGAGCAAATCACAGAAAAAGGCGTTGGGAATGGAATTTCGTTGATTATATTTTCTGGTATAGTCTCATCGATGCCTAATGCAATTGCGACTGTGTTCCAGCAAGTCAAGGAAGGACAGATGCAAACGCTCTCAATTATTGGTATAGCGTTTGTTATGATCGGTGTCACGGGATTTGTGGTATTCATGGAGCGGGGTCAAAGACGTATTCGAGTTAACTATGCACAGCGCACACAAGGTAGAAAGATTTATGCCGCTCAAACTAGTCACCTCCCCTTAAAAATTAACATGGCTGGCGTGATCCCACCGATTTTTGCATCAAGTATTATTTTGCTTCCGGCTACCTTAGCACAATTTTTTTCACATACAAAAGGTTTAGGATGGCTGGCTGATGTTGGTACTGCCCTTTCCCCAGGCCAACCACTGTATTTAATAGTCGATGCTACAGCTATTTTATTCTTCGCTTTTTTCTACACCGCCCTGGTTTTTAACCCCAAAGATACCGCTGACAATTTGAAAAAATCGGGTGCGTATATACCAGGGATCCGTCCTGGCGAACAAACGATCAAGTATATTGATTCAGTAATGACTCGACTAACCCTAGTTGGCGCATTATATTTGGTATTGGTATGCTTGGTTCCGCAAATTTTAATGTATACATGGCACGTCCCTTTCTACTTTGGGGGAACCTCCTTGTTAATCATTGTTGTGGTCGTGATGGATTTTGTAGCGCAGGTACAAGCCCATTTAATGACGCAACAATATGATTCGTTAATGAAAAAAGCTAATTTTAAGGGTGGGAAACTGCCCAGTTTATTGTGATATAATTTGGAGTTTCTCATGAAAGTAAGAGCGTCTGTAAAGCGTATTTGTCGGAATTGCAAGGTGATAAAGCGCGGTGGTGCTGTCCGAGTGATCTGTAAAGAAGCTCGACATAAGCAAAGGCAAGGATAAACCTAAATCATTGTACATATAGTCCTTGATTTTACTGATATAAACTAGTATTATTGTTAGCCTTTTCAGGGTGAACAATCAAATGATTGGAGATATAAATGGCTCGTATAGCAGGCGTAAATATAGCAGATAACAAACATGTAGTTATTGCTATCACATCTATTTACGGTATAGGTCTGCCGACGTCAAAGAAATTATGCAAGGCCTTAAACATAGACCCGGCGACTAAGGTGGCGCAATTGACGGAAGCCCAATTAGAACAACTGCGTGCTGAAATAACGAAAATGACCGTGGAAGGTGATTTGCGGCGAGTAGTAACCATGAATATTAAGCGATTAATGGATTTGGGTTGCTATCGAGGTCTGCGTCACCGAAGAGGCTTGCCAGTGCGAGGTCAAAGAACCAAGACAAATGCTAGAACGAGAAAGGGTCGACGCAAAAGCGCGAATGTTTGATTTTCACCTAGGAATTAATGCAAATGGCTAAACCAAAACAGCAAAAAACGCGAAAAAAAGTAAAACGGGTCGTTTCGGATGGCATTGTCCATGTCCATGCATCCTTCAATAACACGATTGTTACCTTCACCGACAGACAGGGAAATGCACTTAGTTGGGCAACTTCTGGCGGTTCAGGGTTTCGCGGCTCTCGAAAAAGCACACCCTATGCTGCACAGATCGCAACGGAAAAAGCATCTTTGGTTGCTAAAGAGTATGGGATGAAGTCCGTTGCTGTTTTTGTACATGGACCCGGACCTGGAAGAGAATCAACTATTCGTGAATTAATTTCACAAGAGTTCAAAATCGTTGAAATCACTGACGTAACTGGCATACCCCATAACGGTTGTAAAGCCCCAAAGAAACGTCGAGTATAGGATTTTAGGAGTAGACAATGGCAAGATATATGGGTCCAAAATGTAAGTTATCGCGCCGCGAAGGCACTGACTTACTATTGAAATCTGGTGTTCGAGACTATAAGTCAAAATGCAAGTCTGAAAAACTACCAGGCCAACACGGCGACAAGAAAGGCAGATTGAGTGGATATGGAATCCAATTGCGTGAAAAGCAAAAAATTCGACGTTTTTATGGTGTACTTGAAAAGCAATTCAGTTTGTACTATAAATTAGCAGCACGTCAAAAAGGTGCGACAGGACAGAATCTAATGACTTTGCTAGAACGTCGTTTAGACAACGTTGTATACAGAATGGGATTCGCGTGCACCAGAGCCGAAGCTAGACAACTTGTGTCTCACAAGGCAATCTTAGTCAATGATATCGCCGTCAATATCCCATCCTACCTGATACAAACCGGTGATGTGGTTACGGTTCGATCCAAGGCCAAGGCGCAAGGACGAATCCAAGCTGCTTTAGCATTATCCGAGCAACGTGTCCCCAGTGATTGGTTATTGGTGGACGCTGCTAATTATAAAGGTTCGTTGTCAAGGTATCCAGTTTTGGATGACTTGTCTTCAGAATTTAACGTCAACTTGGTTGTAGAACTTTACTCTAAGTAAGATTGGAGGCCTATCCGTATGTATATAGATATTAATGAAATGTTGACGCCAAAAGTGTTAAAAGTACAATCTGATTCCCTGAACCATTCAAGAATCATATTAGAACCCTTAGAACCCGGGTATGGCGATACATTAGGCAATGCGTTACGTCGAATTTTGATGTCATCAATGCCTGGTTGTGCCATAACTGAAGTATCCATTGAGGGTGTGCTACACGAGTACAGCACAATTGAAGGGGTAGAAGAAGACGTTATTAACATCATGCTTAACCTTAAGGAGGTTGCACTCAAAATGTCCGTTGGCACAGAAGCCACCCTATCGATTCAGAAAACTGGTCCTTGTGTCGTGACTGCAGGAGACATCAAGCTATCGCATGACGTGGAAGTCATCAATCCTGACCTTATCCTTGCGCATTTAAACGAATATGGTAAGTTAAACATGACCTTGTACGCTCAAAAAGGTATAGGCTATCACTCATCAGAAAAGTTACCTGTGATGTTTGAAGAGGAGGTTCGTGTAACGTCGATTGGCAAACTAAAGATTGACAACAGCTTTTCACCCGTAAAAAAGGTTGCATACCACGTCGATAAAACCCGAGTAGAAAATCGTACTGATTTAGATAAATTGACTATTGAGTTGCAAACAAACGGAACCCTCGATCCAGAAGATGCTATTCGCATTTCGGCTAGTATTATGCAACGTCAACTCAATGCCTTCGTAGATATTAGTTATGAGGAATCAAGTGCTGACAATAAAGTAAGAAATGACTATGACCCGGTTTTATTAAGACCTGTAGATGATTTGGAACTAACCGTACGTTCTGCTAATTGTCTTAAAGCGGAAAATATTTATTTTATTGGTGATTTAGTGCAAAAATCTGAAAGTGAATTGCTAAAGACCCCTAATTTGGGTAAAAAATCATTAACCGAAATTAAGGATGTCCTTGCATCCCGTTCGCTATCACTTGGAATGAAAATAGATAATTGGCCGCCCAAAAATTTAGGCGAATAATTTAAGATTTGGAGTTATTATGCGTCATCGAAAAATTGGTCGGGCTTTAAGTCGCACATCAAGCCACAGAAAGGCAATGTTTTCTAATATGTGTGCTTCTCTAGTTGAGCACGAACTGATTAAAACCACAGTCGCAAAGGCGAAAGAGTTACGTCGACATATAGAGCCACTTATTACTAAAAGTAAGGCTGATTCTGTAGCTAATCGACGTTATGTATTTAACATCTTACGTTCCAAAACAGCTGTTGGTAAATTGTTTACTACATTAGGCCCCCGCTATGAAGGTCGACCTGGTGGCTACGTTCGTATTTTAAAATGTGGTAATAGAGTTGGTGACAATGCTCCTATGGCAATTGTCGAACTAGTAGATCGTCACACAGAAAACGAAACTGCGATCGAAGACAATGATGCAGTTATTGTCGACGCAGCAGAGTAAAACTCGTATCTAACACCGTCTAACTCCTGCTGAAGTAGGAGTTTTTTTCCTGTTTAAAACTGCTTAATTTACCAAAATAGAATGATGTGCTCATCAATAATCGATTTTAGAATTATATAAGAATCTAACGCTCTAAGACCCTTCTCGATATTCAGTTGGCAGAACAACACTAGTACTCAGGGAAAAGGATCTATTTGTTGCCTTGGAAAAGCAAAATAAGTAATCGCCAACGGTCTCTGTTCAATCTAAACTAGCCTCCTAACCTCCGACCACACCCGTCTCGACTTCTGGTCTCTCGGCCTATCCTTCCGATTCAATCATTTAAATTGAAGTGGCCTGAGCCATTTTTTTTGTATCATAGTAATCGACCTTTGTAGTAAAATGCCCCTGCTCTTATCGTGATGCGCCATACGCGACTGATTGAATTAGCTGTGAAATAGCAGCTGAAGTAACCGTTACACCTTTAGAACTTGTTAAGCCCTTATTTATTCTGCCGCAAAAAAGCTGTGCCACGCCAATATTAGATGTTCGTTCGTATTGAATGATGACAAGGTCCTTTCGTCAAGGAGCGCGTTGAGGGTAAATGGACTTTGCCGGGGGGCTTCGCTGATGTGGATGAATCGCCTTCAGAGTCAGTTATTAGAGAGACTGTTGAGGAATCGAGGTTTATTGTAAAACCAACTAAATTGTTAGCTATGTGGGATACTTTAAAGCACGAGAGTACCTTACGCTGGCCGCATATCTCTAAGTACGCATTTCACTGTCAATTAATGTCTAGTGAACCTACCATAAATTTAGAGATAGAAGATAGAGAATTTCTTTCAATGATTGATTTTCCCCCGCTTTCTACCCCTAGAATTACGCTCAAGCAATTAAACCTTTTATATGATCTGTACCGCTGCTCGCAACCTATGGTTTTTGATTCGATTATGAGTGGAGTCAGATTCTGCTTTACCCTTACCCGCTAAATCATTTATGACGTTGCTAGTGGTCTTTGGATCATTAATTATGTACACCGCCCGAATGATTACAAGCCCTCTTTTGCTAGAACAAAGGTATCCCAATACCGTTTAGCCATCTCTGTAGTATTCGCGAATTCTGCTGCGCGAGCGACACCACGCTGGATAAGCAATGTACGTTGTGTTTTATCAAATAATAAGGTTTGTAGTGCTTGGCAAATGTTGTGTGGTGTGGTTGGATTGAATAATAACGCAGCATTGCCAGCAATTTCAGGCATAGCGGTACAGTTCGAACATGCCACGGGTACACCGGCGGCCATCGCTTCAATGACCGGTAAGCCGAAGCCCTCGTACAGAGATGGAAATATTACGCCAGCCGCATGCTGCATTATTTGCTGAAGTTGTTCGTTGGGTAGGTAACCTGGAAATACGATGTGTTCTGCGAGACCCATTTGCTTTGTTGAATGTTGAAGCCATTGTTGCCTTGCATCTGGCGCGCCGGTAAGCACCAATTTAAGAGAATCCTGTAGCGCATTTTTGCGAATAAGCATTTGAAAAGCGGACAGCAGCATTTCATGATTTTTATGTTTCCAGAAGTTACTAGGATATAAAAGGTACTTTTGTGATGTTAACCCCAATTCTTTCAATACCCGTTGATCGTCGAACCGTTTTTTCGTCAACGGAGGTATTATATTAGTATGAATGGTCATCACTTTTTGCTGCTGGTGTTTATAATAGCGCAGGATGGATTGATGCGTGTAGTCGGAAATGGCTATTAAAGCTCGTGATTTCTTACAAGCTCTCTTAAAAGTGTAGCTTCGATAAAAAAACGACGTCTCGTCAAAAAAATGTGGATAGGTTTTGAACTGAATATCATGGACGACACAGACAGTCGGTAGGTTACGTCTCGAAAATGTGGGGGCGGTAAAGGGGCAAAATAGTAAATCGGCGTTTAATGTTTTTAGGGTGTCTTTGGTTTGTTTAAGTTTTAACAGGTCACATAAAAAATAATAACAATACGTAATAAAGAGTCGTGCATAAGGAATACGTTGTAAACGCAACATAAACTTAGCGAATTTGGGTAGCGCGCGCTTTTGACTTGACGTGAGAGCTTGCTGACAAAGGATGTTTGCATGTTGTTGCATCGTGGCAGATATTTCTTGATGTGACAAACTTTGTGTGAGTAAAATCCACTGTGTTTTGGGGGTCATGCTGGCTAATTGTTTGATAAGCGCTATAGCAAACACTTTAGCACCTCCATTGTCGCCAGCGGGTAAGACAGGTGTTAAATCAACAGCAATCCTAGAAAGCAGGTTTTGTTTATCTAAAGGTATCATCGTTCGGCTCTTAACGGTTCTGATAAAAATGGCCTGCGTTTGGGATAAGTCATCGCTTTTTCATATAAAGATAACACGCCATGTGCACTGTCGTGCCATGAAAATTGTGCAGCACGTTGTTGGGCTTTTTCGCGTAATTGTTGTCGTGCTTGCGGATCGTTGGCCAACTGTACCATGGCTTCTGTCCAGGGCACGCTATCCTCAGGTGGGATCAAAATGGCACTGTCCCCGCAGACCTCTGGAATGGAGGTACTATTCGACGTCAATGTTGCAGCCCCAAATTGCATGCCTTCTAGGACAGGTAAACCAAATCCTTCAAATAAAGAGGGGTAAATATGCGCATAACAATTACGATAAAGCCATATCAGTTCATCATCATTCACATACCCGGTAAAAATAATCGATGCCTCGACGCCGAGTTGCTGGATATAATCGTTAAAGTCCTCCATGAGCCATCCCTTACCCCCAGCAAACACCAATGGCATAGGTTTCCCGCCGTGTGCTAAATAGTCTGCGTACGCTTTAACTAACAGCTTTTGATTTTTTCTGGGTTCAATGGTTCCAACAGAGAGCCAAAATCCCCCATCTGGGATCCCTTTTAGAGCTTTGGGTTTTTTTCCAAGAACAGATAGGTCGTGATAGCGAGAACATGGATAAATGACATAAATACGGTCAGCAGGGAAATGTGGAAACAGATCCAGGTAGTGCTCACGAGAGGATTCAGAAATTGCCACAATCCAATCCGCACATTGGGACGATCGAAACATCCCCTCGAAACAACTAGCGCGGTTGAGTTCAGTGGTCCATTCTGGATTGGCTACAAAGCTCAAATCGTATAGGGTGTAGATTAAGCGGCTTTCGCGTAATTGGGTCGGACACCAAAAATTATTGGCATGGATAATATCTGGGTTATTTAAGGCGGTTTCGAGTTGAGGGTGATTCCAAAACTCCGCAGCTGCCTCGCGTGTTAAGTGTCGTGGGCCGTAGGTTCCTTTGGGATAGGGATTCTTGATAGGCATGAACGGATCGAAAAAGTAATCTCCAAAACTTGGAAACAATGAAAATTGGGCGGTTTCGGATAGTGCTATCATCGCATTGGCAATTGCGTGCGCATAGAAGCCGCACCCTGTTTTTTTAGAACCTGCTTGAGTGACATCAAAACCGATATGTAATGAGGGCGTTCCCATAAATTTCGCTATTGAGACAAAGGTGCAATCTTAGCATTTACAGAGGAGGATGGAAATATGTGCAAACCCTAATAAATCCGCCTGGACCTCAAGTTTTTACTTAAGTCCTGTCAGTTCTTCATCAAACATTGAGTAAACGATAATAACCAAGGAACATAGATTTTTATTGTGGAATGTGGTGATTTGACATCGTGATAGGTGATGAAAAGCGGTTCTCCTGCCGCAAGTTGAACAGGCAATGCCTGGCTAATATAATGATTAAGTATTAATCATAACTTGCAAGGAGTATTTATTACGAAAAAACAAACGTATTCACCTCATCGCTATTTTTACTTGGCCTAACAATGTCTTTGCCGACTATTGCTGCGTTTGCACATAATCGGACGTTAAGTGAAAAATCTTGCGCTACGTTTGCAAAAGACTTGTGTAACAGAAAAAAGATAAGGACTCAGTCTTGTAAAGTCATATACAAGGTGTGCGAAGCTGATGGAAGAGAGGTTATGGAAAGCGACATTCTTAGCTGCGCCTCAGTCTGATGACATCTCACCAGACTCATCTCTATAAAAATTTATTGCTTCTTTTGCTTTATTTATGCAGCCCCCCGACGGGTATTTTTCTTGTGATGTTCTGTGATTGGATTGTTTGCTTTCATTGCGCATATTCAATTTTTTTGATATCAGTAAGGGGTGCAACTATCCGATGGCAGCTCCGGGTTAAAGCAACATAGCTAGTTTTCAAGCAATTGACAAACGCCAGTGGTAAAAGTACCATCTCAAAATTTTACCCATAAACCCTTTCCTGTATTTGGAATAGCATGAAAAAAGCATTGATAACCGGTATTACTGGCCAAGATGGCTCGTTAATGGCTGAATATTTATTAGAAAAGGGTTACGCCGTGTTTGGGTTTGCGCGCACGCGGAATTGGGTGGAGGGTCCGCTAGCAGTCCTCCAGGATCAGATAAGCGTTGAGCTAGTCGATTTGGCGGACCCTAAAAAGTTAACGCATCGTATGGCAGCCATTGCACCGGATGAGATTTATCATTTAGCGTCGCAATCGCGGCCTGGTGAGTCCTGGGCTCGGGCGCCTGAGACTATTGCCGTGAATGGAGTCGGCGCGATTCACGTATTTGAGGCGGTGCGGCTCGGTTGTCCCAATGCTAAAGTATACCATGCGTCGTCCTCAGAAATGTTTGGGCGCACGGCAGAGTCCCCGCAGTCAGAAGGTACTACATTTGAACCTGCAAGTCCTTACGCTGCGTCTAAGGTATTTGCGCATCAAATGGCTAAAATCTATCGTGATAGTTATGGTTTGTATATTGCCAATGGTATTTTATTTAATCATGAAAGTGAACGTCGGCCTTTGCATTTCGTGACGCAGAAAATCGCACATGGTGCTGCGTGTGCCGCTTTGGGTATTCACGAGTCTCCGTATTTAAATGAGCGTCAGCAACCCATTGTATCTGAGGGTAAGTTGGCATTAGGTCAGCTTGAGGTTTCTCGAGACTGGGGATACGCTAAAGATTTCGTGCATGCAATGTGGTTGATCCTACAACAACCTGAGCCGGATGATTTTGTGATTGGTACGGGGAAATTACACACACTGCGAGAGTTGTGTGATATTGCATACAGTCATGTCGGACAGTATTGGCAAGCCCATGTGGTGTCTGATCCCCAATTAGTTCGTCCTTTAGAGGCGCACCACACGGTTGCCGATCCATCTAAAGCGGCGCGCATATTGGGATGGACGCCATCGGTAAGTTTTAAAGACATGATAACAGCAATGGTAGATGCGCAAATCGCATTACTCCGAACAGCTATTCGAGCAATTTAAGAGGGTACGACAATGAAAACAGCATTAATTACTGGGATTACAGGGCAGGATGGAACTTATTTAGCGGAATTGTTATTAAGTAAAGGCTATGTAGTGCATGGTATTAAACGCCGCGCATCGTTGCTTAATACCGATCGAATTGATCACTTATATCAGGACCCTCATACGCAGAACCCTAATTTTATTTTGCATTATGGCGACTTGACTGATGCCACCAATTTAATTCGTATTGTCAAAGAAGTGCAACCGGATGAAATTTATAATTTAGCCGCGATGAGTCATGTGGCGGTTAGTTTTGATACACCTGAGTACACAGCAAATGTCGATGGTTTAGGAACCTTACGACTATTAGAAGCCATTCGACTGTTAGGATTGGAGAAAAAAACACGCTTTTATCAGGCGTCAACCTCTGAGTTATACGGATTGGTTCAAGAAACACCCCAGCGAGAAACGACACCGTTTTACCCGCGGAGCCCGTATGCGGTAGCAAAATTATATGCGTATTGGATTACTGTCAATTATCGAGAAGCGTATGGCCTATATGCGTGTAATGGTATTTTATTCAATCACGAGAGCCCGGTTCGTGGGGAAACGTTTGTGACACGCAAAATCACACGGGCACTCGCTCGTATCAAGCTTGGTATGCAAGACTGCTTATACTTAGGTAACTTAGATGCGCGTCGCGATTGGGGGCATGCTCGTGATTATGTGGAGATGCAATGGTTGATGTTACAACAAGAGCAACCCGAGGATTTTGTTATTGCTACGGGTCATCAATACTCCGTTCGCGAGTTTATTAATATTGCCGCGCATTATTTGGATGTGCATTTAACTTGGGTGGGATCAGGGATTGAAGAGCGCGGTATCGATGCGCAAGGAAAAATCTGGGTGAGTGTGGATCCACGGTATTTTCGGCCGGCAGAAGTCGAAACGTTACTGGGTGATGCGAGCAAAGCGAAGAAAAAACTAGGTTGGGCACCTAAAATAACGTTTAAAGAACTCGTTGTTGAAATGATGCGATCCGATTTGAAAGCTGCCGAGTGTGACGAACTAATCGTACAACATGGGTATACGGCTTACGATTATCATGAATAGAAATTGAATTTTGAGCGGAGATAGCCGGTGTGAAAGATATAACGAGTGCGCGTATTGTCGTGGGGATTTGCGGAGGGGTTGCTGCTTATAAAGCGGCTTATCTAGTGCGCGAATTACGTGCTTTAGGTGCTCATGTTCGTGTCGTTATGACGGAGGCGTCTCAAGCATTCATTAGTCCTATGACGTTACACGCCCTGTCAGGAGAAGAAGTACGCTGTGCTTTATTTGATGAAACAGCTGAGCAGGGTATGGGACATATTGAATTGGCACGTTGGGCGGATTATCTGTTGATAGCGCCGGCATCTGCGGATTTTATCGCGAAAATGACCCATGGATTTGCAGATGATTTATTGTCAACGTTATGTCTAGCAACGACTGCACCGGTGATTGTTTGCCCCGCGATGAATGTGCGTATGTGGGCTCATGCGGCGACCCAAGCCAATGTGGCGATATTAACTCAGCGTGGGGTTATGTTTATCGGTCCAGATGATGGATTGCAAGCCTGTGGTGATGAGGGTTTGGGGCGTATGGTTGAGGTGCATGCTATTCTTGCTGCGTTGCGCGTGTATGGTGTGCGCGAGCTATTGCAAGGGTGTGAGGTATTAATTACCGCAGGACCAACGCAAGAAGCGATTGACCCCGTTCGTTACATCAGTAATCGTAGTTCTGGAAAAATGGCCTATGCCCTAGCACAAGCTGCAGTTGTTGCGGGCGCGCGCGTGACGTTGGTTAGTGGGCCGTGTGCGTTACCCGCGCCGTTGGGTATCCAGCGGATTTCGGTTACGACAGCGGAGGATATGTTAGCTGCTGTATTAACCCATATGAGACCCGGTATGATTTTTATGGGTGCTGCGGCCGTTGCAGACTACGCGGTGGCGTCGCCAGCCACACGCAAATTAAAACGTCAAAATCAGGAGACGTTGACGTTGACCTTGTGCAAAAATCCAGATATTTTAGCGGCGGTGGTAGCGCAGGAACAGGCCGCACTGGTTGTTGGGTTTGCGGCTGAAACCGAGAATGTGGTCGAACAGGCTGAAGCAAAGCGGGTGGCTAAAGGTGTTGATATCATGATTGCCAACCAAGTAGGCGAAGGTATCGGATTTGACAGCGATAATAATCAAGCCACTATATGTATCAACAACAGACAAATTGTGTTACCCTTATGCCACAAACTCACATTGTCTGGTCAAATTATATCTATTGTATCGCAAGTATTGCGAGAATCTGTAAGGAATTGTTATGAATCCCTCGATTCAAATTAAAGTATTAGATCCAAAAGTGGGGAACAGTATTGCCTTGCCAAGTTACGCGACATTGGGTTCTGCAGGGTTAGATTTACGTGTATGCACAGAGGAAGCGATTCATCTGGGTTCCCAGCAAACCGTTTTATTACCAACGGGCCTGGCCATTTATATCGCGGATCCAAGTTTGGCGGCTGTTATTTTACCGCGCTCGGGCCTGGGTCATAAACACGGCATTGTTTTAGGGAATTTAGTAGGGTTGATTGATTCCGACTATCAAGGTGAATTGAAAATATCTTGTTGGAACCGTAATGCTGAGTCGTTTATAATTCAGCCCGGTGATCGCATTGCGCAATTGGTTTTTTTACCTATCACCAGAGTCGATTTTTCAGTCGTTGAGTCTTTTGAAGAAACGAGTCGTGGTGAAGGTGGCTTCGGTAGTTCGGGGAGAGCATAAATGACACTCATATCAGCGCACTATCAATTATGTGATATCGATCCGGCTATCTTTCGTGCTTATGACATACGTGGCATTGTTGATGCTCAATTAAATGACCATGTTTTTTATACGATAGGTAAAGCGATTAGTTACCGCTTAAAAGTCTTACAGCGTTCAAAAATTATTGTTGCCAGAGATGGTCGTTTGACCAGTGATGCCTACGCTCAAGCGTTAATAGCTGGGTTATTAGACAGTGGTATTGACGTGGTGGATCTCGGGCAGGTGCCTACCCCTGTCATGTACTATGCGACTCATATTTTCGACGATAT
>CANNJG010000014.1 GCA_947504795.1 Legionellaceae bacterium | reverse complement strand
GCTGCAGTATGATAGGTGTCGTTCCATTGCTTGTGAAAGGTAACTTCGGCTCTGTAGAGCTCATCTCTCAATTCATTGCGTCGCGTGATTAACCTCTTGCGCTCGGGCAAGGGGAAGGTCTTAAACGATCGGATGTAGAGCGTGGATACTACTTTCAGGAAGTATGAAAAAACCCAATTGAATGCGAATAGGTCAAGTATGTCGATCGGTTCGATAACCTGCGCGGGTTTCGTTTCTTCTAGCACCATTATTTGATTTTGGATGGCATCAAGTTCGGCCTTAAGGGATGCACAAGTCGTGCGGTACGTCTGTAAAACCGTTAGGGAAGAAAGCGCTATCGACACCGCATGATTAACGATAGCTGGTTTGATAGCGAGTCGTGTATAGTCAGTTAAGGGCAGGTTTTCCTTAGCAAATGCCTCGTAATGTTTTAATTCACACGCCTGTATATGTTCAAAAAAAGCACGGTCTCGGAGTAGGGTTAACGCAACTCGTTTGTCTGGGGGTGTTTGCAGTAATGCAACTGAATACTGAAGTGTTTCCCTATAATTATCTATTTTTTGCTGTTCTAAATCGTTGCTTGCTTTAGAATATTCGGCAAAATTAGGGTAATCAGATAGGGGGTGCTCAGGTAGGATAGGGTTTTCTAAGTGCAATGTTTTGTCTGCCTGAATGAATACGGTATCACGTAATTGATAATGTTCTTTTAGTTTACGTTCTTTTTTTTGGTATTCAAACGCTTTGCCTTCTGTGATGTTATCAACACATGCTTGTACTGTCGTTTGATAAAAGTCGAGCGTTTGCTTCAATAAAACGTCGACGCCAGTAGGCGCGTCTGTTTTTGGTGATTCCAGGGGTTTTTTCGTTTGCAAAGAGCGTTGCAAAGGATTCAGCTGTTGGGTCCTTTCCGCATCTATTTGCCGATAATTCGTAGAATTTCTATCCATGGTCATTACAATCACCGTCTGAGTGGTTAAATACCAAGCAATCATACCATTTATTGAATAAAAAATAAACATATTATTCAAATGTTTGTTAAAAATACACGTTTAAAAACGTGCCATATAACCCAATGCACTATCCCATAAGAACTGTTTTAACTGTGGATGGGAATAGATTAGTGTTTGAAGTATGTGATGGTCATGCGCAGCCAATATAATCATATTACTGGTCGAAGCGACAGGGATGCAGACGGTTGCGTGTTGATATAGGGACCGTAGGCTTTGAAATACACCTAAATTGTGATGAAAATCTGGCAAATTGAGCGCTAGAATCCCGTTAGGGCGAAGTATGTGCTTGCAGGCAGCAAAAAAATCGATGCTGCGACAAGACCTGGGAAAACCTTGTGCCGTATAGAGGTCAATAAGAATATGTTGATAATCACCAGGATGTTGCATCACAAATTCCTGAGCGTCTTGAGCGACAATCGTGAGATTTTTCAATGTATTCGTCATAAAATACGCTGAGGCTAATTCAATGACATGCGTATTGTTTTCAACTGCTATGAGGGGATGTGAATGCAAATAAGGTTCCAGATAATGAGCAACCCCACCACCGCCTAGACCTAATAAACAAGCCGCCTCTGGTGCCGCACGCAGGGCATAGGTAAAAGGTAAAAGATAAGGCAATGCTGGTTTATGTGGGAAATGGCGATTAATTAAAGATTGTAGGGTTTTGGTTTGATTATTGAACACTAACCAGCGATACCCTAGATTTTGATGCACACTGAGCGCATCGTCTGAACGATAGATGCATCTTCCTGCAAGCGTTTTCCAGTAGCGGGTCATAGACATTCCGTGTTTTAACACCAACTGAAGTATACAGGATTTACGCAAAACCTCGAGATCGTGGTTTTAGGTAAATCCTGGTATATAATGGATCATCATAGTAGGAGAGGCGATGGCCTATCAATTCATGAATTCTGCGTTCACCCGACTTCATCCGCAATGGGTACCACTCGTCGCACACGCTTTAGGGACGATGAATTTAGCCTATTTGCAAGAATTAGCAGTAAGTGAGGCCTGGTTGCCGGGATTGCCGAATTTATTTGCTGCGCTGAGTGAGTCCTTAGAAACACGACGTTATTTATTACTAGGCGAATCTCCCTATCCTCGCAAGGCTTCAGCAAATGGGTATGCATTTTGGGATAATGCTGTCACGACCATATGGTCTGAAACGGGTCTTAGTAAACCAGTTAATCGCGCCACATCGTTACGTCATCTTATCAAGATGTTATTGCATGCTCGGGGTGATTTACGAGATGATTGTTCACAATCGGCAATAGCGAGGCTTGACACGTCTCGACTTGTGCAAACCTTGCCAGAGTTATTTCAAAACTTATTGCAACAGGGATTTCTTTTGCTTAATGCAAGCCTTGTCTATGAACCCAAACGCGTGCTGTACCATGCTAAACACTGGCGGCCTTTTATTAACAGCTTACTGCAGCAATTGAGTCAGGTGTTACCTTGCTTACAATTGGTTTTACTGGGTCGTGTTGCGCAGAAAATTCCTAATCGCGGCTTATTTCAATGCCTTGAAGCGGAACATCCTTATCAACTTACGTTTATCCATAATGCTGACGTGTTAGCGTTCTTTAAACCATTAGAGGTACTAAAAAAATGATGCATACAAGTGTAGATCCTAATGAAGTCGTTAAATTTTCTCAACATGCCGAAGACTGGTGGGCGGATAATGGGGCGCTCCATACGTTGCACGATATTAACCCTGCTAGATTAGCTTATATCCAAAGCTTTGTGAGTTTAAAAGAGGCACGTGTGTTGGATGTCGGATGTGGTGGCGGTATTTTAGCAGAAGGATTAGCAGCGTCAGGTGCGATAGTGACGGGCTTGGATGTTGAGCCGGCAGCAATCGCAGTAGCCCGGCAGCATGCTAGTCAAACAGGATTAGCCATTGAGTATGTATGCCAGCCCTTAGAACATTACCAAGCAACGCCTTATCCTATTATTACCTGTTTGGAGATGTTAGAGCATGTGTCTCGGCCGGAGATGATATTAGAGCATGCGTCACGATTGCTGGCGCCTGGCGGGTATTTAGTGTTATCTACGATCAATCGTACCCCTAAAGCCTATGCGACGGTTATTTTGGCTGCGGAGTATGTTTTGGGATTACTTCCAAAGCAAACTCATGATTATCAGCGTTTTCTTAAACCGAGTGAATTAGCGGAAATGGCACGTAACGTGGATCTTGAGGTGATTGATCTGAAAGGGTTGGCCTATCAGCCGTTGACTCGAACAGCAACCTTAACCTCCTCCGTGGATGTCAATTATTTAATGGTTTGCCGTGCGTAGCGTTCCTGGTAGCGCAGGCGGGCATAACTTGCTTGCTCGGCATTGACAATACCAATTGGTTGTCCAAATAAGTCAATTCTCACAGAATCTAGTTTTTGACAAATGAGGTACGTTTTTGAGGCGGTATAATAGTTCAAAGCTTCGCGTAATAGCTTTTTACTGAAGGGTGGATCCTCTAAACGCGCATACACTTCAAAAATATCCTCTAAAATACCCAATTTCAGGGGTTTAACTAGGTGGGATTTCTGAAAAAATGCACTCGGAAATTGATCTATTAACCAGTGAATAACCGTTTGTTTTTCTAATTTTGTAGTCATGTCATTTGGTGAACGCTACCTATGGTGCCATGAAACTAACATGAAGTAGGGAGCAGGGGCAACTATTTGTTCGAAAAAGATTGATAAACTTGCTAATGTATTTTAAGTTTATTAGGAGTGGATTCATCAAGGATTGATGTAAAGTGAATAAAATATGCGTAGCAAGCTTGTTTTTTATGACATATACCGTGCTGGCGCAGCCTTATTCGCAACCTCAGGGTCACCAGAAAAGCAAAATACCGAGTGTTCAGTTTGTATTTTCTGCGCATAAAGTTGCTAGGATAGATGCTAAAGTCGATAAAGGGCGGATGATCGGCTACGTCACCAGCGACACTCAGCCACCAGCGGCTGCTGATTTAGTTAAAGCGGGGTATACGCATATTATTGTGGCGTTTGGGGTGTTCAGTACTAAAGTTCCTGGCGTGGTAGTGTCTGGGTTTAGGCATGTTGATCAACTATACATCAATAGTTTACAGGCTGCAGGAATAAAAGTCTTACTCGCCTTAGGCGGAAGTGGGACGATCATCCCTAATACCACAACCAATTTTGATCAGGCACTATCGTTAGCCGCTAATACCGAGGTGTTTACGGAGACGTTTATTTCTTCTCTGGACATATTGCGTGCGCAATATGGGTTTGATGGATTTGATTTTAATATCAAAGACGGTTTAATCGGGAGAGGTGACTTTGCAAATCCAGCGGGTGATATTGCTGTTGTAGCGCATATTATTAGGACGTTACGCGACCAATATCCAGATATGTTATTGACTTTGACCCCGCAAATGGAAAATATTTCTGCGACACAAGGATTTGATTCAATATGGGGAAATTATGCTTCGTTAGTGATGAAAACGGCATCCGCATTGAACTGGGTAGGAATTCAGCTCTATGACTCTGGTTGTTGTTTTGGGATTGATGCTGTGTGTTATGGATTGGATAATCTCACGTCTTCCGCAGTCTACGTTGCAATGGTCACAGACTTGTTAGAAAACTGGCCAGATAAAGATAGTGCTGGACAGGCAACCGGCTTTCAACCGTACTTCAGTTATCTGAATCCTTCACAAGTTGTGTTAGGCATTTCTCTCAAGGGTACTAACGATGCTAATACCGCCGGTATGCTAGCGTCTAAGGTCAAGCGCGCACTGCAGTGTTTGCGCACAGGAGACTCGAGCTGTGAGGGGTACACACCCCCAAGGACTTACCCAAATATTGGCGGTGTGTTTGAATGGGAATTATCCTATGAACAGGCCAACAATTACCTATTTACCCAAGCGTTGCACGCATGTATTACTAAGGGGAGTTGTGGTTAGTATTGCAAGCGAATACGCGGCGCTGCATCCAGGCCAAGTCCTTGTTGCCTCGCGTAGTTAAGCAATACTAGCGTAATGCGAATGGGCTAAATAATTATGATCGGGATAATAAGCAAATAACACGGATCCGCCTTTTAAAAGGTTGATAACAGGGCGCGCAAGCTTCTGTCCTATAGAAGGACATCCCCAACTGCGACCTGCACGACCTGTTTTTTGGATAAAACTCGGGTCAACATACCATGCACCATGCATCACTACGCGACGATGCAGTGCATTATCGTTAAATCCTTTCTCTAGTCCTTTTAAGTTCAAAGAAATACCTTTTGAGCCCATATAAGTATCTTGAGTCACATAGGTTCCCAAGCTTGTTTCTCTGCTTGAAGATTGATTCGAAAAATGATGAGGAATGACGTCACCGGAGTTGACCCCATGCGCGACATACGTATTATATAGTAAGCGATTAAGGTGAATATCAAAAATCCATAGTCTTTGTTTAGACGAGGGGAGTGAATAATCAATAACGGCTAATAGTGGTTTTTTAACTAGGCCTTTAACCACTGCCTTATCATAAGCCGCTAGTGCCATTTGGAGTACTTTGCGATTTAACTTGGGTGCAATGCGGCTCAAAGACGTGGTGCTGGACGAGATATTAATGGGGGAATGGGCAAAACTCGTCAAGTGATTGGTTAACATCATAGCTAAAAATAATGTAATGATCTTATTCATGTCGCTCCATTGTGTTTTTATTAAACGACGCATTGTATCAAAAAATAGCTTCTGTGTAAAATTAACTGTCTTTTTTTTGGGGGGGGATGAACCCTGCTTTGATTGGATTGTCTTCATCTTCCCACGGGCAAGCCGTGGGAAGATGGAAAATAGATATGATTTTTAATTGGGTTAAACTTTAAACGTTTCGGTCTCACGTTCATGCTTACTCAAATATTCCATAAACGGTGTGCCGCCCGAAACCGTACTAAATAGTCAATGCTTTGATAGGTATCTTTCATTTCGCCGAATGATGCGGCGTGTTGAGCGAAGCTTCAGCCATGTATCCCCACCTGGAATCCCATAAGAACCGTTTGCATCGTGAATTCCCCTTGAGTGAATTATTCTAGTTGAACGAGCATGCCTTTTTCTCTAAATGTTTGGGTGATATAAAAATTGAGATCACTCAAAATATTTTCTTTATTATTAACATCATTAATGACAAACCACAGCACCAAATGATTTAATTCAAACAGAACGGTGGGCTGTTTAGGAGGCACATGGATAACGTTGGGATTTTTTGCAACCGCCTCCAGTAGAAGTCTTTTACCTTCTTCATAATCCTGACTATCGACTAAGGTAGCGTTAATTTTTAGACGGCATAATTTATTTTGATTGAATGTGTAGTTCGTGATTGATTGAGTATATAAACTTGAATTGGGGATGATGACATCTGACTGTGTTAATGTGGTGAGTTGTGTTGATAGCGTTCCTATTTTTTTTATAAATCCTTCCACGTCTAAACCGTTAATATTAATTACGACATGGTCGCCAATTTTTACTTGTTTATTGATCATGATAAATACGCCACTTACAAAATCGCTGGCAAAATTTTGCAACCCAAAACCAATACCTAATGACAACGTACCTGAGATGACTAAGATACTCGCCATGTTAGCGCCAGCAATATATAGAGCGCTGATGGATATGGCAGAAAACAAAATATAATGAATGAGAGAAACTACCATAGCACGGGTGTGTTTATCGACTTGAGCCAAACTATGCTTTTCAATATAAGTTGCAAGCATTCGGCTGAATAGAGAAAGAAAACAAAACCAAATGGCAGCGCGTATGGGTTGTATTTGCACGTGATTGTTGAATATATAGTTGCCGTTGTGGATCTCTAATAACATAGTTGCAATTTGATAATGTGGTTTTCCCCATAATTCCAACAATCCAATTGTCATTATGACAATAACAGGGCACAGCAATAATATGCGAAGGCCTAGCAATTCAATTAATTTGTTTTCTGTTGTCACGCCTAAGATAGCACGGAGTTGTTGTGATGCTTTTTGAGTGGGATCGCTTATTTTTGTGTAAATAAAGCCCAAATTTTTATTTAATTTCAACCCAACGAGAAAGAGCACACCGGTTGTGATTAAATTTGGGATGAGGTAAATGGCTAGATAGTGATAACCATTCCAGGCAGCGACCGAGGTGATAAAATAAAGGGTGATTAATAGGTATTTCGTTGCGTGATGAAAAAAAACCCTTGATTCATGTTTGACATAAAGCGCATTGCAAGCGGTGTTAAGCAACCAAAAAAATGACAGATTAAAAACGATAATGCACGCTGTGTGTTGAATTGCAACCCATGGTGCCGAGAGTATTTGATTGTGTAGCACAATATTAACGCTAAACCCTATGAATAAAAGGGTGATTAATCGATTCAACCCGTGGATTAAGGACAGTTTTATTTGATGCGTTAAGTATTGTTTGCCCTTGGCTGCGATGGCTAAATAAATTTCCAAAATAACGATAGCGTATAACACTGGGTATATCACGATCAAAGGAACGATTTCCTGCCGGGAAAACAAATTAGTAAGCGTCAAAAATAACACAATTCCTGCAAAGTACTCAAAAGTACTTAATATATTTGTAGCGACATTTGTTTTAGGCCATAATTGTCCTTTGGCTGCCATCGTAACAAACATTTTTATTAAAGCCCTCATTGTCAAATAACCGAGCAGCGCGTCTGTTAATGACACGATGCTGGATTTCGGTGTAATGGAATAAAGTGTTACATGCAAGTAGAGTGAAGCGAAAAGAACGGGTATCATTTGGACGACATTCTCAATGACCAGCGCGACAATGGGTTGTATATTTTTATTAAACCGTACGGATATGATGGATTTAATTAAAAAACTAAGCATGGAACCAACAATCAATATCACCAATAGGTAACCGCCATCTGTTACGGTTAATTTATCAAGCCCACTTTGTAGGTATATTATTTTAGGGTTGATGGCTATTTGTGTGAACAGAGGAGAGGATAAAGCTTCTTTGATTGAGATGGTTTTAAACGTTAGAGCAACCGCTCCATGCCGATGTAACTTTTCGTGTAACTGGTCACGCATTTCGTGAAACCTGTAAGCATAATAACTACAATCCATTGTTTTTTCGGCAATATCGTCCTGCTCTTTTTGCAAAAAAGTGTAGCGTGGCGTGTCTTTTTTAAAGGAACTGACCATACCTGCATTGTTCAGTAATTGATTGATTTGTTTTGCGTGTTTATTGCCAGTGATGACGCACAAATCGAGTTTTTTTTGCATGATGTCGATCATCTGGATTTGAATAAACAACGTGTTCATACTGATATCTTTTTCAGCTATGGATTGAGACATATCATCTAACTGCTGTTGGAAATAGCCTATCTTTAAATCATTTTTTATGGATTGGCTCAGCGCGGCCGAACTGATAGCACAAAACGAGCCGGCTAAAAAAATACCCAGCATTGCTTTGTGCGTGTATTTCGATAGAAATCGTGTTGTTTTTATAAAAAAAATTGGTTTACACATGGCGTGAATGATTCCATCGACTCTATTTAACTTTAATATTAGTTGTAAAGGCTGGAAATATCCATTAGTGATAGGAAAGATCCCAACGGTAATGGAGGAAGAGCCCTCGCTGCGCTCTGAACGCCGAGCTCAGCAGTAGTTTAGGGGGCTGTCGAGCACAATTTTCCCATGCTTCAAAGGCAGAGGATAAGGTTTTGAGTGGGTGTGTTTCGGGTAAAAACTCATGGGTTAGGTTGATTGGCAACGTTCTTTCTTAAAGTCTCCTAACCTATAATTGCACAACCAAAATAAACATAAAACAAAATAAAATGACCGTTATTTTAACAAATCTTGTACTTTGGTGGTGATTTTCGGATATACTTGCATCCAAGAAAGATTGACGGGACTCACGCAAAACCCGGATCGCTTCGTCGGATTGAGTCTTTAATTTCGTCATTTAGTCGTCTAAACGTCCTTATGGAAGACTTAATCCGCTTCGATATCGATTTTTTGCATCAGCCCTGATCTCAATAAACAGAGGATAAACTATGCTTGATAAATGCCAACTAAAATATCCTGAGGGTGTACGTGCCAAAATTAATCAAATGTACCGTGCATCCGAATTGGAAGTTGTCTCAGAATTATTAGAAGCAGCTTACCTTGATGCTAACGAAGTAGCCGCGATTCGTAAAACAGCGATGACGCTAGTACAATCGGTGCGAGTTGGGCGTAAAAAAAGCATGGGTATCGATTCGTTTTTAACTGAGTATTCGTTGTCAAGCGATGAAGGAATTGCCCTCATGTGCCTGGCTGAAGCGCTGTTGCGGGTGCCTGATAATGCGACCATTGATAGTTTAATTAAAGATAAAATTGCCGCTGCAGATTGGAAATCGCATCAAGGTAATAGTGATTCGTTTTTTATCAATGCAACGACTTGGGCGTTGATGTTAACGGGTACGGTTTTATCCCCAGAGAAGGCTTCTACACGTTTGTCCCAGGCCGTTTTGTCGTTGGTGAGTCGTTCGGGTGAAGGGGTGGTGCGCTTGGCTTCCGATAAAGCAATGCGTATTATGTCCAAACAATTTGTAATGGGTCGTACTATTTCAGAAGCGTTAAAGCGTGCGAAGAAAAAAGAAGCTGAAGGATATCGCTACTCCTATGACATGCTGGGCGAGGCGGCATTAACCTCAGCGGATGCTGAGCGTTATTTTCAAGCCTATTCTAAAGCGATTGAAGCAATAGGACAGGAAGCAAATTCGATTCCCAATATGTATTCTAAGCCTGGAATTTCCATCAAACTTTCTGCATTACATCCGCGCTACCAAGAAGCTCAACATGAGCGGGTATTAATCGAATTAACGCCGAAGTTACTTCATTTGAGCCAGTTAGCCAAACAATATTCGATCGGACTCACCATTGATGCTGAAGAATCGGAGCGTCTGGAACTGTCCATGGATGTGATCGAAGCGGTATTTCAAGATCCGAGCCTAGCCGGATGGAACGGATTTGGTATGGCCGTACAATCATACCAAAAACGCGCTTTTTTTCTATTGGATTGGATTGCGTCTTTAGCGAGGCGCCATAATCGACGGATCATGGTGCGATTAATCAAAGGTGCTTATTGGGACAGTGAAATAAAAAAATCCCAAATGCAGGGATTCAGTGATTATCCTGTGTTTACGCGCAAAGTATTTACTGATGTATCGTTTCAGGCTTGTGCTAAAAAGATATTGATGATGACGGATGCTATTTACCCCCAATTTGCGACGCATAACGCGTATTCGGTGGCATTAATTATGACCCTCGCTGGCGATTATCGAGACTTTGAGTGTCAATGTCTTCATGGGATGGGAAATGAATTATATGCGCAAGTTGTGCCTGAAACGTCCTATGGGATTCCATGCCGTATTTATGCGCCAGTGGGTTCGCATGAAGATCTTTTACCCTATTTGGTCCGCAGATTACTAGAAAACGGTGCGAATTCATCTTTTGTGAACCGCATTGTCGATGAGTCAGCCCCTATTGAAGACTTAGTCGTGGATCCCGTGCATAGGGCGACACAATTACTGGAAAAAATGAATAGCAATATTCCTTTACCGAAGTCTATTTTTTTGCCAGAAAGAGATAATTCTCAAGGATTTGATTTATCAGATAGAATCGAGTTAGCGACATTACAAGCTGACTTGTTAGCGCAAGAACCCTATAGGTGGATGTCGCAGCCGATCCTTGGAAACCCGGTTGATCTCAGCGACGCGCCCCAAAAAGATGTGTATTCTCCACAAACTCGGCAGATCATTGGTCACGCCGTAACAGCGACTGCGCAGATAATGGAACAGGCGTTAGACGCGGGAGAACAAGCCTTTGCATCGTGGAGTATGAGCACGGTTCAAGAGCGAGCAGCTTGTCTGCGTCGTTTTGCCGATCTCTTAGAAAAGAACCTGTCTCGGTGTATGGTGCTTATGTGCCTAGAGGCAGGTAAAACATGGTCGGATGGTATTGCCGAAGTGCGCGAGGCGGTAGATTTTTGTCGTTATTATGCGGTTTTAGCAGAAAAACAAATGAGTGCGCCGATCACCCTAAAAGGGTATACGGGTGAGCTGAATCAGTTAAGTTTACATCCCCGAGGTGTTATCTTGTGTATTAGCCCTTGGAATTTTCCATTGGCTATTTTTACGGGGCAAATTGTAGCGGCTCTGGTAACGGGTAATTGTGTTATTGCAAAACCAGCAGAACAAACCCAACTGATTGCGTATCAAGCCGTGTTGTGGATGTTAGAGGCAGGTTTCCCTAAAGGGGTGATGCAATATGTACCGGGTTCGGGTGCAACGATAGGCTCAGCGTTGGTTGCCAATGAACGGATCAAAGGTGTTATTTTTACCGGGTCGACACAAACTGCTAATCGTATTCATCAAACCCTGGCGAAACGCGAAGAAATTGTTCCTTTAATAGCCGAGACGGGTGGTCAAAATGCAATGATTGTTGACTCATCTGCTTTGTTGGAGCAAGTCACGTTGGATGTGGTGGCTTCTGCTTTTGGATCGGCAGGTCAGCGATGTTCAGCTTTACGCGTGCTGTACGTTCAGGAGGATGTCTATCCCAGAATGATTCATCTGTTGAAAGGTGCGATGTCGGAATTGGTCGTAGGCGATCCACGCTGGTTGAGTTCTGATGTCGGCCCGGTCATTGATACGGTGTCGTTGGGGATGCTGCAAGCGCATGTTAAGACCCTGTTAGCGGATCATGAATTGATCTATCAATGTACATTGGATCAGCACTGTGAATTGGGCAACTTTATGCCGCCTACGGCAATTGCGATTGATCATATGTGCGTATTAGATAAAGAGGTATTTGGACCGGTATTGCATGTGATTCGTTTTAAACGTGATCAGTTAGATGATGTTATTAAACAAATTAATGCAACCGGTTACGGATTAACCCTGGGGATCCATAGCCGGATTAATTCAACGATTGAGTATATCCGTACGCGTGTGCGTGTTGGCAATTGTTACGTTAATAGAAATATGATTGGCGCTGTAGTGGGATTGCAACCGTTCGGAGGAGAGGGTTTATCCGGGACCGGTCCAAAAGCAGGCGGTCCGCATTATTTGCAGCGTTTGTGTGTTGAGCGCACGTTTACGGTGGACACAACTGCGGCGGGGGGTAACGCGAGTTTGATGTCTACTCCGGATGAGTAGGCCTAAGGCTTGTTCTATTTTAGGTGCTTAGAGGACTGACAGGCTTGACCCGCTAAAAATCAAGTTTTAAGCACCTTTGTTTAAATCAATTTCAACTTTATTTCCCCAGGTCATACGCAGAGCGTTGGCAATGGCAATGACGTCAATCAATTCTTGCATTAGTGCTGCTTGAACGGGGGAGACATAACCCCATGCCGCAAAACCCATTCCAATGATTGAAATCGCTATGCCACCCACCGCGCTTTGCAGGGCAATACGGCGTAACTTAGTACTTATGTGGATTAATTCATCCACCTTTTCGAGCGAATTCTCCATAATGACAGCACCCGCCGCTTCAGCTGTTATGCTGCTATGTTGGCCAAAAGCAACACCGACAGTAGCTGATGCTAAAGCCGGTGCATCATTTATTCCGTCACCCATAAACAACGTTGGCGCTTTTAATGTTTCTGCCCGCACAATGGCTACTTTTTGTTCTGGGCTTTGCGAAGCCAGCATTTCCTTAATCCCGAGCAAGTCTCCCAAGTAAGTCACTTCTGATTCCCGGTCGCCGGATACCAGCATCACTTTGTTAAATTGGTGCGCTGGCCCTAAATGACTGATAAAGGGTTTTCCTGCAGAACGCGGAGCATCGCGGAAGCGGAACGTTGCAGCATATTTGCCATCTTGGATGATGATACATTCGAGTCCAGCAGCAGTTGGCGGCAATTGAATATCGGGCTGCGATTGCAGCAATTTTTTGCGACTGGTTAGAAAAACATCTTTTCCCATAACCCTTCCCGTTAAGCCTTGTCCGGGCTTTTCAGAGACATTTTTTGCTTCAATCATTACGAGTTCGTTTTTTTCTGCAGCTTGCAAAATGGCGTCAGCAAGAGGATGTTTTGAATATCGCTCTAAGCTAGCTGCAGATTGTAAAATATCATTCGCGACCCCACCTTCTACAGTAATAATCTCAGTTAGTGTTGGTTTGCCGTAAGTGAGTGTTCCCGTTTTATCAAAAATTGCTGTGCGGCAAGTGGGTAAGCGCTCCAAAACGGTGGGGTCTTTGATGATGATTCCGCGCCTTGCTGCCATGGATATGGCGCTGATTATCGTTATCGGAATCGCGATAATTAACGGGCATGGTGTTGCCACTATGAGGACTGCTAATGCAGTTAATGCGTTACCCGTGGTAGACCAAACCACACCTGCAACAATAAATGCCACCGCTGAAAACCAGCCACCGAATACGTCAGCGAGGCGCCGCATAGTCGGCCGTTTTTGCTCGGCTTCTTGCATAACGCTCATGATTTGCGCATAGCGAGAGTCCTGGGCAACCTTTCCAGCACGAATCACCAGCACCGCTTCACCATTTATTGCGCCTGAAAGAACGTCCGCACCTATGGTTTTTGAAACAAAATAGGGCTCGCCGGTTAAATAGGATTCATCCATGGAGCCTTGACCATCGACTACCTCACCATCTACGGGCACAGTTTCATGGGGGAATACGACAATATGATCACCAGTGGCAATATCGATCAGGGGAATGTCTTCAATGTTACCATCATTTTTGCGGTGAGCTAAAGACGGCATTCGATCCGCAAGCGCGCGCAAAACCGCGGATGCTCGGCGCATCGCATAGCGTTCCAAAGCCTGGCCACCTGACAACATAAGCACGATTAATACAGCCGCCAAATATTGCTCAAGTACAGTACCTGCAACCAGCTCAATTGCGCCTAGAAAATCTGCGCCCATGCCAATTTTGAATATTTTAAGTACGATTTGAATTATAAGTGGCAAACCACCGCAGGTAATAATCACGAGCAGGGGAACGTTACTGTCCAACGCAAAATGCATCGCGATTGCGAGTATTGAACTTATTGCAATGACCATTTGCCATTTATCAAGAAATCGAGTTAGCACATTCATCGTCTTCCATTGCTAAGGTTTATCGCGATTGATGCAAAATCCCGATTGTTTCGTTGCATTGAGTATTTAATCCGCTTATTTTAATTGCGGATCAATAAGACGTTTGTCCGAGTGTCAAGCATGGTGATTGACCGATACAACAGATTTTAATAATCCCTGTTTATAAGCTTGGCTCGCATCGGTCTGGTTGCCCAAGCTTTCAAAGAGATGCCCTAATTCGTAATAAGCTTCTCTGCAAGGGTGAATCTGTATGCTCTTCTCAATATAATCTTTAGCCCTGCCCCAGAGTTTCTGGTTACAGAAGATACGACCCATGCATAAATTGACTGCGGCAGAATTCGGGTTTTTCTTTAACAAAGATTCAATAAACGCTACACGCAACGTCTTGATATTGAGTTGGCGATACAAGTCGAGGAGCGCAGGGTCAATATGGGTTTGTAGACAACGACGTAACAGCGATTCTGCAAGATTATCTTCATGCTGGCTGAGCAAAAAATGGCAATAGTGATACATGATTTCGGGGTCATTTTTAAGCGCTTTAGGTAAAGCATCTATCCATTGTTTTATTTCCTGAGGGGGCTTGGTTGTTACAAGGTGCTGCACATGATGACAATAAACGTGTTGTTGAAATAGTTTAAAAGCAGGATCCGGGATGAGTTTACTGGATTTAAGCGTCGGTAACAGCACATATAATGTTTGCCAATTACCTTTGTTAAATTCACTTAAACCTAGTTTGGCTTCGGCTTTGGCAAGGCGCCTATTTTGGCGCGATTGTTGCCACCGCTTCGGAAGATTAAAGAGTTTTTTAAGGAGTACTAACACCCCATGGAGGCCTAGGAGGATAATGAACAATATAAAAAATGTGAGCCAAAGGGTTGATTCAATGGTCCAATGATGGGTGGCAATAAACACGTACCCAGGATCATTATGTAACCATAACCCTAAATAAATAGCGGCTAATAAAACAATAAATACGCCTAGGATACGTATCATTATTCACTAACCTTGCGAGAAGGGGGGGGGGTAAAGGTTTTGATGGTTGGGTAAGTGAATCGAATAGTGTTAATAGATCAATTAAAATCGGGGCCTTTTGGTTTATAGGGAGGGCTATTAGTGTTTGGACTGCTTCGATAATGTGTTGGGTTTTTGGATTAGTCGGGTCGTCGTAATTTTGGATATTGTGCAGAATGGTGGTCAAAGTTAAGGCATACAACGTTTGCTGATGATTGAGCAGGGCAATTTGTGCTTGTTCAAGATTCAAACGCACGCTTTCTAACACGAGTGCAGTGGCATTTGGCATTAATTGAGCCTGTAACGCATCATGAGCATAGTGATGCACAACGATTAAGTTTTTTAGGTGCTTGAGATTACTCAATAGCCTATCTTGCCAAGTGTTCACTAGGGAAGGGTTTGAGGAGGCATCGAAATCCTGTGTTGATATTTGATTGAGTGCAATGATCTCAGTGTGCACTGATTTCAATTGTCGAATGATGGCTTGGGTGTCGACGGTAGGGGCGTTTTGGAGGGTCATTATGTTTTCGGCAATGGCTTGACGCAACGGATTTAAACTAGGTTGATGCGTATGCGCTAAAATCATGTCTGCTTGTTTAAGTAATACGATGGTGGTGGATTGACTATCCATCCAATTGGTATTGATTTGAGCTAACTCAAGATAATAACGCGCTTTTTGAATAATCCAATCACTGGATTGATAGGGGTGTTCGTTGATGAAAGACGATATCTGTTGCGCGGATTGTTGGAATTGCTCCGAGAGCGTCTGATTGGTTTGGATGACATGGTGTAAGGTCTGTTGTAGGGTGCTGATTTTATTTGATTGTTGCTGCTGCATCGCTTGCGTATGCACTAATAATTTTCGTGTATCGTTCACATACTGCTGATTGATAATAATACCGACGCCTGTCACAAGGCTTAATAAGACGACGACAAGGATGAATGCCGCGTTTTTAGATCCTGTATTTGGTGTTTCAGTCGCCAAAGATGCTTCTGCAATTAGGGGTTTTTCTGGAGATTTTTTAGCATCCTTGGTCATGGGCCATGCTCGCAAGTTTGGTTAATAGATTCGCATAAGTGGTGGTGATGACGGTTTGAAAGCCAGCCGCATGCGCTGCTTTTGCTAGTCGGGGACTGATGACAATACAAGGTTTGGATACCATCCAAGCCTTGGCTTTTTCTGCAAACAAGGTCAATAAATTTGCAGTAGCTTCCTGGCTTAGCAACAAAACGACGTCGATAGAATCATCTTGCCATAACGACTGAGTAAAGTCTAAGTTTTTTTCCGGAGCTAAACGTTGATAGACTGGGATCGGATAGACGGAGGCGCCCTTATTGTGTAACGTGGTTGCAATCAAGGGTCTGCTATCTCGACCCGTGATAAGCAGGACGGTCTGGCCGGATATTTGTTGGACGCTTTCGAGTTGAAGGAGGTGCTCACTATCGGCAATCCTGGGGTGGTAGAGGTGGCCTTGATGATACTGTTTAATCGTGTTTGCAGTTGTTTCACCAATCGCAAGCACCGTTATGGATTCTGGCCAAGGGATTTGATGGGCTTCGAGACCTTTGAAAAAATAATGAACAGCATTCGTGCTCGCAAAAATAGCGATATTTACTGTCGCTAATGTCGGTAACTGCTTCAGCCAATCATCAGGTAATGGTTCAATAATCAAAGTGGGCAGGGACACCGATACGCCGCCATAATGGTTTATTTTTGAACTTAAAGCATAGGCTTGAGGGATAGGTCGGGTATTAAGAACGCGTAACCCATTTAGGTTAATTGTAGTAATTGTTTGGCCCCTTGAGTAAAGAGTTGTTCGGCGCAGAGTTCGATTAATGCTGTTGGATCCTCAATGGGGCCAGAACTGGTGCCTTGAATCATTCTACGCCCGTCAGGTGATAAGACTTTAGCCCGGAGCAACAAACGTGTCTCATCTTGAACTTGACAGTATATGGCGACCGGGACATGACAATTCCCCCCCAACAAACGGTTAATCTCGCGTTCTACGTTGACGCACGTGGCAGTCAACTTGTTATGGATAGGGGCAATCAAGGTCTGCGTGTTGCTATCATCGAGGCGACACTCAATTCCCAATGCACCTTGACCACAAGAAGGTAACATCACCTCGCTAGGAATGATTTGTTTGATTTCGCTGTGCAAATTCATGCGTTCTAGCCCAGCCACAGCTAAAATGATGGCATCGAAGGGATGAGCGATCAGTTTTTTTAAGCGCGTGTGAATATTTCCTCGCAGGGTTTGCGTAGTGATATCAGGGCGATAGGCAAGTAATTGTGATTGACGGCGCAAACTCGCTGTGCCAATCACAGCCCCGGTTGGGAGTGCGTCGATAGTGGTATAATTAAGACTCACGAATGCGTCATAAGGACTATCTCGCTTAGCGATCACGACTACTTCTAAACCATCTGGCAAGGCTGACGGCACGTCCTTCATGGAATGTATTGCAACATCGGCTTTGTTTTGTAACAAAGCGTCTTCGAGTTCTTTAACGAATAACCCCTTGCCGCCGACGGCAAGGAGTTTATCTTTTAAAAAGCGGTCGCCGGAGGTTTGCATGGGGAGAAGTTGAATCGCAAGGCCTGGCCATGCCTGTTGCAACTGGGAGGCGATCGATTGGGCTTGCCACATCGCAAGCGGACTTTTGCGCGTTGCAATTCGTAACGTTGATGGTTGCATAATGAGTTGTGTCTCTCTGTCTCCGTTCCGAAAATAAGCTTTGAAAATCCTGTCTTCTGGGCATGCCGTCTGCCCTTGCAGGCAGGCGCGTTGAGTAAGTAACGCTTTCTCAGGGAGGAACTGCGGGACTGAAAATTGGCCTACTCTATGGCGTCCTCGTACTCGAAGGGGTTGCGATATCGTGTTCGACCTCTTTTGGTACGCCGCGTTCTGCTCTGTGTAGCATATTGGTTTTAAACAAGTTTCGTCTGTAACTCAGGTAAGACAATTTAGAAATCCAGTCACGCAATTCCTGTAATATTTTCTGGCTATTCAGATCATTCGGATTATATTTCAAACATTTTTTAATAGCGACTTCGGCTTTTTGCCATTCTTGATCTAAACGATAACAGTAAGAAATATTGTATAACGCGAGAGCTTTATCATCGACATCTGAATTGCGACGTTCCATGAGTTCAAACACGTTGATGGCGCGCAGGTACTTGCCAAGATTAATCATACACACGCCCAGCTGGTTCAAAATAGTTGGGTCATCTGAAAGGAAATCTCTGGCCTGTGCATAATATTGCATGGCATCCGCGTACAGATATTTGTTATAAAAATAGTGGCCCATATCAGTCAGGCAATTGGCTTTATGACGTGTTAGACCAGATAAGTAGTCAGTATTGGTGCACGCATCAATGTTGGCGCTTGCTGCGTCAATGGCATCAGCTAATTGCCTATATCGAGGATCCGTTTGAATGGCCTCAACTGACCAAGACCCAATCACTTCTTTGGCTTGTTTGTAATACTCTAGACTTTCGGCCCAAATTTCGTTATCGAACAGGTAGTCTGCCATTTCTGTCAAATTTTTGGCATGACGTTCCTTGATTTTGACAAAATCGTAAGGGTCACAAGTTTCTAATTCTTGCAAAGAACTTATTAGCGCGTCTTCATGACCCTGATATATCATGTCCGTATGAACAGCTTCGATGCTCATGTCTAACTGGTAGTCAATTATCGGTGCAATTAGTCTGCCAGGTTTTTTTTAGAGATACAACCTGTTTTATGTTTTTATCTTTGCACGGTATGATTTCTATCTTTGGGAGCCGGGTTGTTTCCTCCGAAGCTTGGTTTCATTCCATAGCTGTTCTGTTATACTCCAATGCTTTTTAGACTCCTAACTTGGAGAAATTCCATGACCGAGCGCGATGCCTGGTTAACTGATCTCAATGCTGCCCAACACACCGCGGTCACGGCGCCTTTGGGACATCAACTAATTCTAGCTGGTGCTGGTTCTGGTAAGACAAAAGTGTTGGTAAGTCGTATTGCTTTTTTAATCCATACGGGTCAGTTGTCACCCGATAGCATCTTAGCCGTTACCTTTACCAACAAAGCGGCAGGTGAAATGAAAGAGCGCCTGTCTTTGTTACTGAAGCGCCCCGTCGCAGACTTATGGATTGGTACGTTCCATGGAATATGTCATCGCATACTCCGACGCCACTTTGTCGCGGCACGCTTACCGCAGACGTTTCAAATTTTAGATAGTGATGACCAGCTACGGATGCTGAAACGCCTGATTGCCGAGCTACAATTAGACAGTGATCAATGGCCCCCAAAACAGGCGCAAGGTTTCATTAATGGCAATAAAGACGAAGGGTTGCGCCCAAAACATGTCAATGTACCCAGCTATGGCCCAGGTAAAACTTGGTTAGCTATATATGCGGCCTATGAACAAGCCTGCCAACGAGCCGGGGTGATCGACTTTGCTGAAATTATTCTGCGTACGCATGAGTTATTGCGAGATACGCCTGACTTATTAGCGCATTATCAACGACGCTTTCGCATGATTTTAGTCGATGAATTTCAAGACACCAATACCGTTCAATATGCTTGGTTGCGCTTATTAGCTGGGGAAGAAGCAAGTGTGATGGCAGTCGGAGATGATGATCAGTCTATTTATGGCTGGCGTGGTGCGAAAGTTGAGCATATTCAACGCTTTGAACGTGATTTTTCGAATAGCCAGATTGTTCGTTTGGAACAGAATTATCGATCTACAGGGGTCATTTTGGACGCAGCGAATGCGCTGATTACCCATAATCAAATGCGAATGGGTAAGTCTTTGTGGACTGGCGGACAGCCAGGCG
>CANNJG010000013.1 GCA_947504795.1 Legionellaceae bacterium | reverse complement strand
TGGTAGAATGTGAAGCAATACAACGCATGATGGATCAACTGACTATTTTAGATGAGACTCAAACAAAACATTTCCTTGCTGATGATATTCAAGCTCATTTTCTCGGTTTGTTAGCTACGTCCTATAACTCTTTTAGATTTTTTAGTAAAAGCAATGACGCCGCACTGGTATCAAAAGCCCATGTGCCTCGCCCTGCACTTGAACAGGTGGCTTTGAAGCAGCGCGCCGCCGAGTTCAATCGCTGTATTTATGGTTTAAACAAAGGGACGGAAAAAGACTTTATCGATGCATTCTTGTCTGCATTGCCAGATTTATGGCAAGCAATGAAAAACACATGGACCGCATCTTTTGTGCCCGTTCCAACCGTTTCACCTGCGTAGTATGGAGTCGATTTTAATCACGGATCCCAACCCCTCGTTTGAGTAAAGCAAAATTCAAACTGATTAAGCCCAGGATCAGGAAGCACAGAATCGCCATGGATACTCCCCATTGGCGATTCTGGTAGTGAGTCATACTGTATCGCAGCAAGTCGACCATATAAAAAATTGGATTCAACAAAACAATTTTGTGCCATAACGGAGGCAACATATCAATTGAGTAGAAAACCCCGCCCAAATACGTCAGCGGCGATAAAATAAAGGTGGGGACTAGCATGACATCATCAAAGGTTTTGGCTAGCATCCCGTTGGTAAATCCTGCGAGTGAGAATATGCTTGAGATGAGAATAATAATTAAGTAAGTAAAGGGGAGGTGTTCCAGATCAAATGTAATAAACAAAGTGGATACGAGTAGAACTAGGGTGGCGGTGGTGACCCCGCGGGTGATGCCACCCAGCGTGTATCCCAACAAAATGAGCGCTGGGTTGATGGGGCTGACTAAAATTTCTTCAATAGAACGTTGAAAGCGCATACTAAACAGCGACGACGATGTATTACTGTAGGAATTGGTGATCACGGCAATCATCACCAAACCGGGTGTAATAAATAAGCTATATTGGACCCCGTCGATTAAACCAATACGCGGGCCCATCACGGTTCCGAAAATTGAAAAATAAAGCAAATTAATGATAACTGCAGGTAAAAATGCCTGAATAGGGATGCGAAACATCCGCACTAATTCGTAGCGTACCATGGTGTACAAAGCAATCCATTGTATTTTAGTTGTCATGCTGAATCCTATCTAAAAATAATTCTTCTAATCGATTGGTTTTATTGCGCATGCTATGGATTCGAATGCTGTGTTGATCCAGGAATGTAAACACATCGTTTAGGAGAGACTCATTATCGACGCGAATTTCAAACTGGGTGCGATCGAGGATCGTCATTTGAAAAAGCGCGTGCTTGGGAAGTTCTAAAATAGGATCCAAAGTATCAAAGACATACGTTTGATGATGCAAGGACTGGAGGATTTGTTTGATCGAACTATTTTCAATAATGAGGCCTCGATCAATAATGGCAACTTGGTTACATAGCTGCTCGGCTTCTTCTAAGTAATGTGTGGTTAAAATAATCGTTGTGCCGTCTGCGTTGATTTGTTTTAAGAACGCCCATATCGAACGTCGAATTTCTATATCAACTCCGGCGGACGGTTCATCTAAAATCAGCAGTTTCGGTTCATGCACTAAAGCGCGAGCGATCATCAAGCGGCGCTTCATCCCCCCTGACAAAAAGCGCACAATCTGGTGACGTTTCTCCCATAAACCCAGTTGTTTGAGGAGTACGACTGCTTTTTTTGCAGCTTGAGCGCGAGGCACCCCATAATAGCCCGCTTGATTTAGTAATATTTGTTCACAATTCTCAAAAATATTTAAATTGTATTCTTGGGGGACTAGTCCTAAGGATTTTTTAGCATGCATGGCATCACTGTCTAAATTATATCCGTTAATGATAATGCGTCCGGATGTTTTGGTTAATAATGAACTGATTAAACCAATCGTTGTGGATTTCCCGGCGCCATTGACGCCCAGTAAGGCAAAAAAATCACCAGGATAGACTGCTAAATTGATGCCTTTCAAAGCCTCCACGCCAGAACGATACGTTTTACGTAATTGCGTAATGTCTAACGCAAGCTGGGTGGTTGAGGGTGGGGCATTAGAGGTGATCATGCGGCAGCATTCTCCTATGAGCACGAAAATAAGTGAGGGGTGATTGTTCGAGCAAGTCAGCCAGTTGTTCCATATAAATACAGGCATAACGTTCTACTTGGTAGGCAAAATAACTTTCTTCTGCTCCGGCGCGAAAGATACGCCCCCAAATAGGATTAAAAAACGTATTTTCTTTTTCAAGCAGGGCAGCGACTTCTTGATCCACCTCTAAAATTTTCTGATGTAAGGCATGGCGTGAGGCTTCTTCTTCTGGGGTTTGGTTTAAAACGGTGTTTGCTTGTAATGCTGCGTAAGTATGTTCGAGCTCTTCTTTGACGAGCATGCGATTTTGTATTGCTTGGTCGACCGGTAACGCTTTAACTTGGGCCCTAATTTCAGCTTTTAATTCTTCCACCACCAAAGCAGTACGCCAGTTACAGTCTTTTTTCAAGCGCAAGATATCGCCATAAATGTGATCGCCTATGTAGAGAATTTCATCTCCGTTTAATGCGAGATCATCGGTAAATTGTTTGGCATTACCTCCCTGGTAGATCCCCGGTTTGATTTTACCTTCGAGGTTAGACATACGCCCATTAGCAGGATCTACCTTAAGAAACTGTCGATTATCATAAAAAAATCGTGGTTTATTTGATAAGGTAATCACATACTCAAAAAGGCTTTGCCAATGTTCCCCCGGGTTTAAAAATGGAGTGATCGCGTAATCGAGTAATAATCGGGTGTAAGTATAGTCGGAGTTGGTGGCAATAAATATTTTTTTTCCATGCACTTGATAGCGCCTTAGCCCGTCGACAACTCGTTGATCTTGAATAACATAGTCTTCAAGATGTTGACCAATATAGTGTTTTAAGCGTCCATTGGCATGTACCTGATCGACCGAATACAAGATGTCGGCGGCAATGGCTTCATAACTCGCCAGGGCCCCAGGGTGCTTATCTTTGAATCCAATAATTTGTCCAAACAAAACGCAAAATGCAATCGAAAATGATGTGTCGATGGCAATATAGTTCGTATCATTCAAATCCACATACGTACTTCGGTAAATTTGCTTTTGTTCTTCGTATTGAATTAACTGCGTTCCATGATAACTTTTACGAATAGCACCAAAGCGATTTAACTTGAGAATGTTGCCATTTTTACTGTCCACAACGGAACCACGGATCGCTGATTCAAAATGAAATTCAAATTGTCGAATATCCTCAGGGTATTGCTTATGTTCGATTAGATAGTCGATGACAAATTGGTACACCAAGGTTTCAAAACGTTTGGTATGGTAACGAATCAGCGTATGATCCATGTCTAAGCCGATATACTTGATGCGCTTCAGGTTAATCGTGCGATTAACAAAAACAGTATGTTCCATCCACTCATTCCTAACAAATCATACGATTCTAACAGGAGTTATGAAAAACGTCGATTGTTAGTATCTGAATTTATGGTCGCAAGGGAGGCGCATAATCCTGCCCGGTCAACAATGGGTTGCCGCCTAGGCGGATCCGGTATCGGCGTTGTTTAAATTTAATACTTTCCAGTATGGTCATCTTGTTTGATCAAGAGTAGAATAGGTTCCTTTCTAAACGATTCGACAGGCTATGACGTCTTCTATTTCTGTATTGTACCGGCGCTTATTGACTTATGTGAAGCCATTTTGGGGCATCTTAGTTCTGGGCTTGCTAGCGAACATTCTCTATACAAGCATAGATGCGGGTCTGACCTACCTCCTGAGGCCGTTTCTAGATAAGGGCTTTATTCATCCTGATATGACCTTTGTCACCAAGATCCCGCTGATTTTGCTGCTTGGAATTGCGTGTCGAGGTGTCGCGTCGGCGGTGAGTGGGTACAGTATGACTTGGGTGGCACGTTCGGTGGTGAATGTCTTGCGGCAGCGCGTTTTTCAGCATGTCTTACGGTTGCCTGCAGATAAGTACGATGAACTGTCTTCTGGACAATTATTGTCAAAGATTTTGTATGATGTCGAACAAGTCGCGCAGGTAAGCGCGGATGCGCTGACGGATTTTGTTCAGAATACCTGCCTGGTGATTGGGTTGTTAACGGTGATGATGGTTGTTTGTTGGCAACTGTCTGCTTTGTTTTTAATAACCATTCCGTTTATTGGATTTGTGGTGAATATCACCAACAAGCGCATCCGTCGTATTAGTCACAAAATTCAACAATCGATGGGGAAAGTCACGGATATTGCTTCAGAAGTGATCGATGGTTATCGTGTCGTGCGGATTTTTGCAGGACAAACCTACGAAACCGATAAGTTTCATCAAGCAACAGAGTTGTCTCGCGTCCAAGATATGAAAGTTGCGATGAGTAAAGCGATTAACGTCTCTATGGTGCAGATCATTATCGCGCTTGGTATCGCCATGATTATTTTAGTGGCGATTCATTTGGCGACAGTAATTGCCTATACAGCAGGTTCTTTTTTAACCATTATTGCTGCAATGCTGCAATTGATTAAACCCATGAAAACCCTAACCACGTTGAATGCAACTATCCAACGCGGGTTGGCAGGGGCGGAGTCGGTATTTGAATTATTGGATAGCCCTGCTGAGCCCGATACAGGACAAACCCTGGTTGTGGATGGGCCTTGCGCGATTCGTTTTGAGCACGTAACCTTTGCCTATCGACAGGGAGAGCCGGTATTACGAGAGGTTAGCTTCGATGTGCCCGCTGGAAAGACCATTGCGTTGGTGGGTCATTCGGGCTCTGGCAAATCAACGATAGCTAGTTTATTACCCAGATTTTATGACGTGAATTCGGGATGTATTCTGCTCAATGGGGTCGCTATCAACACGTTGTCTTTGGTGTCGTTACGTGAAGTCATGGCGGTTGTCAGCCAACAGGTCACGTTATTCAATGACAGTATCGCAGCCAACATTGCTTACGGCTGTTTTAATGTATCGCATGAACAGATTGTACACGCTGCACAATTAGCTTACGCTGATGAATTTATCCAAGCATTTCCACAAGGGTACAACACCCGTGTCGGCGAAGATGGGGTACTGCTCTCAGGCGGACAACGCCAGCGCTTGGCGATCGCGCGCGCAATTTTGAAAGATGCGCCTATTTTGATTTTAGACGAGGCGACGTCTGCTTTGGACAATGAGTCGGAGCGTTATATTCAGGCTGCGTTGGAGAATGTCATGCGGGCGCGTACTACCTTAGTCATTGCGCATCGATTGTCAACGATACAGCATGCGGATTGTATTGTGGTCCTTCATCAAGGGCGCTTAGTGGAATCAGGAACACATGAAACGTTGCTGCGTCAAGGTGGGCATTATGCGCAATTTTATCAAGTTCAGTCACATCAGACAGATTATGTTGTGGACACAGTGGTTTAGTCGTTGGGAATTGCGGGCTATTTTCGCGGTAGAAGCCCTCTGGTATGGTGATTATAGGCTGCGTTGGTTGTTGTGGCCTATCGCTTTGATGATGCAAGCCATGAGTCGTTTGCGTCGCTATTATTTGCAAAAAATTCAACCTTCTCTAACTGTACCCATTATCGTTGTAGGTAATATAAGCGTCGGTGGTGTTGGAAAAACCCCTTTAGTTATCGCACTTGCAGAACGTTTAGTGTTGCAAGGTTTGCGTGTGGGGATTGTAAGTCGTGGTTATGGCGCAGCACTGCGGGTATTTCCTCACGAAGTGATGCCCACGGATACGGCACGACAAGTCGGTGATGAGCCTAAGTTAATTGCAATGAAAACGCAGTGTCCCGTGGTGATCGCGCCTCAACGACTGCAGGCGGTGCGCTATTTGATCGCGACGCATGCGTGCCAAGTGATTATTAGTGATGATGGACTCCAGCATTACGCGATGCCGCGCCAAATTGAAATCGTAGTAGTTGATGGGAAGCGAGCCTTTGGTAATGGCTTATGTTTACCCGCGGGCCCTTTACGAGAATCTTTAAAACGCTTACAACAAGTTGATTTTATCGTTATCAATGGTACTATGTCAGCACAGGACCTAAGAGCAGTTACAAATAAGCCCATTTACCACATGGATATGGTTACACACCTACCGGTGTCATTACAGACCCATACCCCGGTGGCTTGGTCAACTTTGGATACACCTTTATCCGTTGTTGCCGCCATTGGACATCCAGAACGCTTTTTTGCGCTGTTCGATAGATTGAGTATGGCGCATCAAACCTACCGATTTCCCGATCATCATGTGTATGCAGCAGAAGAGTTGACTGCGCTCAAGCCACCCATAGTGATGACGGAAAAGGATGCGGTAAAGTGTGGCGACTTTGGAATTAAGTCGATGTATTATGTTCCCGTGGAGGCCAAACTGAGTGAAGAATTTTGGACCAAATTATACTCGTATATTCTCTAGTACAGGATATGCTTTGACGCTAATGGTGACGATGTGCGGATTCACAACGGTTGGCTATGCTGCAACGCCTTTACCAGAGCCTGGGGTCACAGAACAAGCCCCTCCGATTAATCCTTTAACCGAAAAACATGCGCATTGGGTATTCTCAGGTGCTGTGACGACAGAAACTGGAGAGTCTTATGAGTATTTTTTTCAGGTCAAACGTCAGGCCGACCAATTACAGTCGATAGCCTATCTAATTGATGCGCAATCGAAAGCGATGATTTATACGGAAGAGGGTACGACGCAATTAACCGCAGAATTGCCTGCGGATAATTGGACCATTGGCCGCACATTTCTGCGTTATAATGCCATCAATAGTTCTTGGGTATTTGGCTTAGATAAAGGCAATCAAGTCGGTTTTAATTTTAAAGTGGATATGCTCAATCAAGGTAATCATAAACCGATTTCTCAACAATTTCGACAAGGCGTGCAAGTAGCCATCGTTCAGACGGGTCAAGTGAATGGTTTGATTCAATTTAAGGAAGAGGAGCCTGCACAGTTCGTAACCGGAAAAAAAGCGTGGTTTCGTCAAGTGGTGTTAACTGAAGCGCACGCGCAAATGCCGGAGATGCAGGGCTTATTATGTCGATTTGATGATGGCTCGCAATTATATGCGATGAAGTTGCTTGAGGCTGATGTCGTCCGCGACTCATTGTCAGGCCTTTATAATGCCAAAGGGACTGCGGTAGCGGTATCGCAATTTATTCATGTGGAACATCTGACCCCAGGTCCATGGAAAATTCGCGTTCCTTATCCAAAGTTGCAATTTGAATTGACGGATCCGTTACAACATCAATCGTTGGTGATGGGATTTATGAAAGACAAAAATAAACCCGGTTTTTGTGTGATAAGTCAGGATGGATTGGGATAAGGCCAGGAGGACTGGCGCGTAGACAAGCTTAAATTACTTCAGGATGCGCGCAATGGACCACTTGATTCTCGGGGGTAAACTTGACCCCCGATATCTTTGCGGCTTTAAACGCGTTCAGAAAAAATCCAGACTATCCAAAACAAATCGCCTCTGCGAGTGGCTGTTCATTGCGAATATTTTCACCCCAATTTAAAAAGGGATTCGGTGGAAAATAAGGTTCTGCTACTGCGTAGGGAACGAAGTTTTGTTGGAAAAAACCACAACGGTGAAACTCTGATTGTTTAATAGGAGGCGCACTAGGAGTGCCCTCTGCATTCCTATAACACGTATGAGTAGATTGGCTGTATGCTTTGGGTTTATCGATACTTAACCATTTGCCAAAGTCATACAACGCATAGCCCAGGAGGATTATTCCTGCAGCAATGGCCCAACCACCCGCCAGATATAAACCGACCCAACTCACCCCACAAGCAATCGATAAACCGATAGCCACCGCGGTGGTCAAGGGTGAAACTAGAAGTAACACAAGAGGGTCAGCGTCTTTGGATCCAGAGAAACAATGCCATATCCAGGCGGTCATCACAAACTCTAGTGGCTTATTTTCTTCGGCACTTTTTTTCATGGCTGCGATGAACACTAAATCAATAGAAAACGTACCGACCACAGCCATAACAAATAAACCAAATACCCCAGTATAAAGGGTGTATTGTCCTATTTTTTTGATGGTGTTGCCCATGCACTGCGTTGTATTGGCCATGTTTTATCTCCCCGGTTAATTAAAAATCACGCTATTATACCATAGGTATGTGTATTTTTAAAAACAAAGAGATTGAAAATATAACATAAGTTGATGTCTGTTTATCCGATCCGCTAGATTGCGCCAGGGTTTTAGTCAGCCTATATTTATAAATATTTGTTGATTTTTATGAAACTTGTTACCATGACTTTACTCTACTTGGAATGAGTGATTGTCATGATCAAAGGGATATTGGGATGGATATTTGATCACGCACAGTCTAAGCGTTTAGGGTTATTGGCTTGGATAGTAATAATCGCAGTGATGATAAGTGCTGAGCAGTGTTTCAAAGGATCGTCACATCGTCAACAACCGACTATCCCGGTTGTCTATGCAGGGGATCGACTTATCATTCCTGAAGGATCGAGTCTGCGCTCGGTGATTACGACAAAAGCGGTTCAACCCCAAAAATTAACGTCAACCTTAGTCTTGCCTGCCATGATTCAGGCCATTCCTGCTAATGCAGTGAGTATTTATGCGCCTTTAGCCGGTCAAATCGAGACAATACCTCCAAAACTTGGGAGTATGGTTCATAAAGGTGACGTATTGTACACGCTGGTTTCCCCGGATTTACAGCAAGCTATTGCAGATAAGGTCAATGCGCAAGCAAACAATCTATTGGCGCAACAAACGTTAAAACGCCAACGCGAGTTAATTCAATATCATATCGGCGCGATGCATAATTTGCAGATTGCTGAGAATGATGCCGCTCAGGCCCAAGCCGAATTACAACGTGCGACAGCGCGCTTAGCGGCGTTACATGTTGAGGGGGCCAATCAAAACCCATCTGGACGACTCACTGTGCGCTCGCCTATAGAAGGTATTATTTCAACTATTAATTCCGGTATTGGGTCGTATTGGTCTGACTTGGTCACACCCGTGCTGACTGTCGTGGATATTTCCCAAGTATATGCAATGGCCGCGATTCAAGAATCGGATATTGCGGGGATAAGTTTAGGACAACAGGTGTCGGTAATGTTGGATAGTAATAATAACACATATTCGGCTACGGTATCGCTGATCAGTCCGGTGCTAGATCCCAACACGAGAACCTTGGGTGTTGGTTTGTTACTGAATAATCCAGAGTATTTTTTGCGACCGAATATGTTTGCACGAGCAAAATTCCAAAGTAAGCCTCGTGAGATGATTGTATTGCCTTTAACAGCGGTTATTCAGCGAGGCTTTGATAGCATTGTATTTGTAGAAGTGGCGCCCTGGGAATTTAAAGTGAGAATTGTGACCGTTGGCGTGCAAATGGGCGCTAAAATTGAAATCAAATCAGGCTTAGCGCGCAATGAACGGGTTGCCACGACCGGGGGAATTATTCTCAATGATTGAGCGTCTTGTAACGCTATGCTTTCGACGACGTAGCATCATGATAGTGATGTTTGGGTTATTGCTGTGCTTAGGTTGGTATTGTTGGTTAAAGCTCCCTTTGGAAGCGTATCCTGATATTGCGCCGGTTACCTCTCAAGTTGTCACCCAAGTGAATGGGCTTGCGGCAGCGGAAGTAGAGCAGCAAATTACCATTCCCTTAGAACGTAACCTATTAGCAACACCGCGAATGGAAATGATGCGATCCCGATCGACGTTCGGATTATCATTGATTACTGTTGTTTTTAAAGAAGGAACTGAAAATTTTTGGTCACGAGAACGCTTATTCGAGAGGATTGGGCAAGTTGCTTTACCTTATAATGCACAGCCTGGCTTAGATTCACTCACCTCGCCGATTGGTGAAATTTATCGCTATACACTCAGCTCGAGTACCTATTCGTTACGTGAATTATCTGAATTACAATTTTGGAAAATCATTCCTCGGTTGAAACAAGTTCCAGGTGTGATTGATGTCACAAACTTCGGAGGGTTAACCACGCAGTTCATGCTAGAGTTAGATCCGTTAACCTTGAGTAAATACCAACTTTCCTTAAAACAAATCGAGCAAGCTATTCAAGCAAATAACCAAAATGCAGGAGGGGCTGTTTCCAACCACGGGGATCAAGGCATTGTGATTCGCGGATTAGGCTTAATTCGAAATTTGCGCGACTACGCTAATATTGAGGTGACTCAAAGCAATGGCGTGCCTGTCTATATTAAAGATATGGGACGTGTGACGTTGGGAAATAAAATACGTCATGGGATTGTAGGCGAGGATCACAAACCGGATATTATTGAAGGTATTGTGCAGTTATTGAAGGGGGAAAATCCTTCTGAGGTGATTGTAGGCATTCATGCGGCTATCGACGATTTAAATAAAAATATTTTACCGCGTGGTGTCAAAATAGTTCCCTACATTGACCGTTCAGAGTTAGTGCGATCCACGGTGCACACAGTGAGTGATACCTTGTTGTTTGGTATGGGTTTAGTGACAATCATACTCCTCCTGTTTTTGGGATCGATGCGCGCAGCGTTAATTGTGGCGGTTACGATTCCTATCGCATTAATGATTGCGTTTATTTTCATGTACAATTTTGATATTCCTGCAAATCTTTTGTCATTAGGCGCGATTGATTTCGGGATAATAGTTGATGGCGCCATCGTCATCATCGAAAATATCTTGCGCAAACGCGAAGCGGATCCTGAGGGCATATTGAGCGAAGATAATGCACTGAACATTTCGCTGCAAGTGACCCAACCTATATTTTTTGGGATTTTGGTGATTATAACGGCCTATTCAGTATTATTTGTCTTTCAAAATATTGAATACAAATTATTTGCGCCGATGGCATTTGCAGTAGGATTGGCTTTAATTGGAGCCTTAGCCGTAGCCTTATTATTAACCCCGGGGTTGGCTTATATGGCCTATCGTAACCCTGTGCATTTGGCTAAAAATAAGTTTATGGAATGGTTAAGGCCGCGGTATGTTGAGGTATTAACCCAATTAATCGGACGTACAAAGTTGGTGCTGGGTATTTATGTTGCTATGTTAGTCGTTGTTGTTGTACTGGGTATAAATATAGGCCGAGATTTTTTACCGTATTTAGACGAAGGTTCTTTATGGTTACAGGTCACGTTACCTTCGGATGTGTCTTTGCAGAAAGCGTCTGAGGTAGCCACAACTTTGCGCGAGGCCACTTTAGAATACCCAGAAGTGAAGCATATTGTGACGCAAATAGGGCGTAACGACGATGGCACCGATCCCTGGATGCCGTCTCATGTTGAGGCAGCCATTACGTTACATCCCTATAAAACCTGGCCATCTGGGATAAGTAAACAGGGTTTGATAGGCCTTCTTTCGGAGCGTTATAAACGCATTGCAGGGGTTCATGTTGCGTTTACCCAGCCCATTATCGATGGCGTGTTAGATAAGGTTGCCGGTGCGCATAGTGATTTGGTGATCAAGATTTTTGGGACCGATATGGTCGGCATGCGTAATCTAGGGAAAAAAGTTGTCAATATTTTGCAAACTGTGCGCGGTGCACAAGATGTGATTATTGATCAAACGCCGCCGGTCTCGGAATTACGGATCGAAGTTGACCGCCGTGCCATTGCACGCTTGGGTATTCATATTGCCGATGTGATGGACCTGATTCAAACCGGTATTGGGGGGAGTCCGGTCACGCAGATTTATGTTGAAGATAGGAACTACGATGTGACGGTCCGCCTCCCAGAGTCGGTGCGTAATGATCCGGATGCGATCAGTCGTCTCGTATTAACCACAAGCACCGGCGCTCAAGTCGCCTTACGCAGTTATGCAAAAATATATTATGCAGATGGCCAAACCATGGTGGTCCATGAAATGATGCATAGGCAGTTGCTTGTGCGACTCAATTTGCGTGATCGTGATGTGTTCTCATTTAGTGAAGAAGCCAAAGCGAAAATAGCCAACCAATTGCACTATAACCATAACGACTATCATCTGGAATGGGGGGGGCAGTTAGAGAATCAACAGCGTGCGCAAGCGCGTTTAATGGTAATTCTACCGATGTTGATTGGCTTAATGTTTTTATTGTTATTTTCGCAATTTGGAACCGTGCGCCATCCTGCGCTGATTCTCTCTGCGGTACCGTTAGCGATGGTGGGTGGTTTGCTCGCTTTAATATTGCGGGGCATGACCTTGAACGTATCAAGTGCTGTTGGGTTTATCGCTTTGTTTGGGGTCGTGGTGTTGAATGCTATTATTATGATTTCTAATCTCAATCGTTGGCAGCGCGAACATCATACGACGTTGAGGCAAGATATTATTTCGGGTGCACAGGAACGTTTGCGACCGGTATTGATGACCGCCACCGTTGCCGCGATGGGGATGATTCCAGCGGCACTCAATCATGGATTAGGATCCGATGTGCAGCGGCCATTAGCCACCGTGATTGTGGGCGGATTAATAACGGCGACTGCGTTGACGTTATTATTATTGCCGGCTTTGTATTTTATTATTGAAAGTCGTATTCAACCCAAACTACTTCAGGATAGGCTATGAACCGGATGTTGATTGTTTTTGATAACGTGGCGAGAAAACAGTCTTTTCGAGCGTTCTGGGTGGGGTTGCTTTTATCCGGCTGTGCTGTCGGTCCAAACTTTCATCCTCCGCAGGTGCCCAGGATTAAGCATTACACGGAAGATCCCTTACCCGTGTCAACGGTTTCTTCAGCCACCATTGGGGGTGAGAAACAAGTCTTTCATTTGGGGAAAAAGATTCCTAAGCAATGGTGGACTGTATTTCATTCTAAAGCGTTGAATCAATTGATTGATGAAGCAATTCATGCCAATCCAGATATGAAAGCTGCTGCTGCTGCTTTGAAAGTGGCTCATGCGCAAACAATGATCCAACGCGCGGCATTTTTACCTGCACTGACAGGTAATTACGCCCCCGTGCGTCAATTGACGGCGGGTACCTTATCGTCGAATTTATCCTCAAATGCCTATTTGTATACCTTAACCACAGAGAATTTAAGTGTGTCGTATCTTCCGGATGTATTCGGCGGAACACGTCGTCAAGTTGAATCTGTGGCTGCTCAAGAAGAATCCGCTTTGTTTCAATGTGAGGCAATTTATCTGACATTAACCTCGAATGTGGTATTGGCTGCGATTCAAGAAGCCTCCTTACGTAAGCAAATTGATGTGACGACCCACGCAATTGCTATTGCGAGAAAATTATATGCAATTGTTAAACAAGAAAAGGTCCTCGGCGATATTGGGATGGAGGATGTTGCCACTCAAGCGGCCTTATTAGCAAAAACAGAAGCATCGTTACCGCCGTTACGTCTTCAACTCGCTCAAAATAGGCATTTACTCGCAAGTTTGAGTGGTCGCTATTCGAGTGAGCGTTTGCGCGAAACCTTTACGTTACACGATTTTGTATTGCCGCAAGCGCTACCCGTGAGTTTACCGTCGGCACTGGTTGCGAATCGACCGGATATTCGTGCGGCTGAGGCACAACTTCATGCTGCAAGTGCGCAAATAGGCGTGGCGGTTGCAAATCGTTTGCCAAATATTACATTGGGTGGAAATGGCGGGTACATGCCTGTCACCCAATCCATCAATAGTATTCCGTATTTTCTTGGCTTACTACCGTTGGGGCCTTCGTTATTTTGGAGTTTGGGAGGCAGTCTGGCCGGGACGCTCTTCGATGCAGGGTCGCGCTTGTATCAGCAACGCGCCGCGGTTGCGGCATTTGATTTGGCTGTGGCGCAATATCGCAGAACCGTATTAAATGCGTTTCAGAATGTTGCAGATGCACTCAAAGCGGTCGAGATGGATGCGATGACGTTATCCAAAGTGAAAGCGCAAGCCGATGCGGCAAAGCTAAGCTTGGATATAGCGAGACGGCGACGTGCATTAGGCGATGTGAATTATCTAAATTTGCTTTATGCGCAGCAGATTTATTATCAAGCGATTGTGAGCTTGGCACAAACTCAAGCGACTCGTTTTGCCGATACAGCTGGGTTATTTCAAGCATTGGGAGGTGGGTGGTCGCAGGCTGAGATCCTAGCAGAACCTCATCCGCCCTATCGCGCTATCGTAGAAACCTTGAAAGTACAATTGACGAGTCCTTTTATGTTGAATTAACTGCTGTTACAGTGATTAAGAAACGACCCCGGGTAGGATCGCGAGTGACGTGATCTCCTCAAAATTTACCAATTTTTATTTAATTAAATTTTTGGGTCCAAATTTCGGGGGTCATTATACTATCGATAACTAAGCCATCCATTCACCTAACATCTTGATTATTTGGCGTGCTTGATCATCACTCGAGATGGTAAATTTAGATTTTAACCAATATTGGTCATTGCGTTTTTGATAGCGGCGTATGGCATATTTGTTAGGTCCAAATGTCTTTTTGGCGGCGTCCCACTCTTGATAGAGAAACATAATGGTTGTCCATGCGCCTTTTGACAGAACATGTTTGTTTAATTCTTTTACTTTTTCAATACCATCTTCCGTAAAGGCAATGGTTAATTCGTCGATAGTCGCGTTCATGAGGTCTGCATAGGTAAGAGATTAGTTAATGGATTGTAATAGCCCATTCACAAAAGTCAAGGTTACACTCGGTTGATATTGAAAATCATAATACCACACTTGCGGTTTTTGAGTTTTTGGGACGGGTTGATTGATATACGTATTATTGACCATGGAAGGATTGCCACAGGCGTTGTAGACATTATTAATCGCGTCACCCAGTTGAAATGAACCGCCAGAGCAGACATTAGTGGCATTGGTTTCGGCATTATTAACGGTGATACTGGTAACGTGGTTATTGACTAAGTTCACTTGGATATTGATGCCCACGGAGCCGCTCGGAAGTGAAAACATCTTATAAACCGGTGAAAGGCCCGGATAGAAATTCATCGGTGGGCCCTGATTAAGCGTGGAATACACCAATTGCACCATCGGCACTTGTTGCATCACCGGTTGACCCGTGGTTTGGACACTGCTAGGTTGGCCACACGCTGCGATCACTTGCTCTTGAGTCATTCCTGAATTGATATAAGCGTGATTGCTGGGACAATACAACGAGTTTCCTGCATGGATGCAGGTGCTAAATAATAGTATGAAGGGTAGGCTTGTGTAACGCATCGTTCATAGTTCTCAGGTTCGTTATACTATGAAGTATAGCTGCTATTTATAATTTTGTACCGGGAGCAATGGTGTTAGGGTGCTGATTATGTTAAAAATGTAAGGTTTCTTGTTACGCAACAGATAGATTAGATGTTGGTCATGATAACATGAATGGGATGAGGTTACGTAATTTAATGGATACCCCTATGACGCTTTCAAAAGGTAGAGCATTTCGTCAGCTAGTAGCCGAGCAAGCGCCTTTACCGGTATTGGGGGCTGTTAATGCCTATACTGCGATGTTATTGGCGCAGGCCGGTGGTCAAGCGCTGTATATTTCTGGTGCGGGTGTTGCTAATGCTTCTTATGGATTACCCGATCTGGGTATGACAAATGTAACCGATGTGCTGGTCGATGTGAATCGTATTGCTCAAGTCACTTCGTTGCCTATTTTAGTCGATGTGGATACGGGTTTTGGTTCGGCTTTTCAAATCGCGCGAACGGTGACGTTGATGGAACGTGCCGGTGTTGCTGCTATCCATATAGAGGACCAAGCCTCTGCAAAACGTTGTGGCCATCGTCCCAATAAAGTGATTGTATCGCCCCAAGAAATGGGGGATCGTCTCAAGGCTGCCGTCGATGCGCGATGTGATGCAGATTTTGTGATTATGGCGCGCACCGATGCGTATGCAAAAGAAGGATTATCGGCCGCTATGGATCGCGCGGCTTTTTATGTTGAGCAAGGCGCAGATATGATTTTTCCTGAAGCGTTAATGACGTTGGAGGAGTACCAGATCTTTACCGCACAGATAAAAGTTCCGGTCCTGGCTAATATTACTGAATTTGGTAAAACCCCCTTGTTCACTAGAAAAGCCCTGCATCAAGCGGGTGTGGGTCTGATATTATACCCGCTCAGTGCGTTTCGAGCGATGTCGCATGCGGCAGCGCGCGTGTATCAAACGATTTTACACGAAGGCACGCAAGCCACGGTGTTACCCGAGATGCAAACACGAGAGGCATTATACGAAGTCTTAGGGTATTACGCATACGAGCAACGCTTAGATGCGCTTTTAGGAGAGGAAAATGAAGGATAAAACAGCCGGTCTAGCGGGTGTTGTTGCCGGTAAATCGGCTATTGCGACAGTAGGTCAAGAAGGTAAAGGCTTGACCTATAGAGGGTACACTATCGAAGATCTCGCTGAACATGCGCAATTTGAAGAGGTCGCCTATTTGCTGATGTATGGTGTGTTACCAACACGCCAAGAACTAACCGAATATCAACAAAAATTGATCGATTTACGGTCTTTGCCAGATGATTTAAAAACAGTTTTAAAACGTATTCCTAAAACGGTGCATCCCATGGATGTGTTGCGAACGGGTTGTTCGATGCTCGGCACTTTGGAGCCAGAGGCTGATGCCTCCAAGCAACAGGCTATCGCGGATCGATTATTGGCTTTATTTCCGGGTATGCTTTGTTATTGGTTTGCCTATCATCAATTCGGGCGAGAAATCACAGGGGAAAGTGATGAGATGACCATTGGCGGCCATTTCTTAGCGCTGTTGCACCCTAAACCGGTGCAAGCATTGCAACGCGATATGATGAATGTATCGTTGATCTTGTATGCAGAGCATGAGTTCAATGCGTCAACCTTTGCCGCACGCGTCACGGCAGCAACGCTAGCCGATTTTTATTCATGCATAACCACCGCAATAGGCACGCTGCGCGGGCCTTTGCATGGTGGTGCGAATGAAGCAGCAATGGCACTCATCGAGCAGTTCAAAACCCCAGATGCCGCAGAGCTTGGGCTTATGACGATGCTTGCTGCTAAAGCTAAAATCATGGGATTTGGACATCGTGTGTACAAAGACTGTGATCCACGGTCTGATATCATCAAGCGTTGGTCTAAAAAACTGGGTGAAGCGGAGCATGATGTTCAATTGTATGAGGTATCTGAGCGGATTGAGCGGGTGATGCGTCGTGAAAAACAGTTGTTTCCGAATTTGGATTTTTACTCGGCGTCTGCTTATCATTACTGTGGTATTCCGACAGCGTTGTTTACGCCTATTTTTGTGATATCGCGGATTACGGGTTGGGCTGCGCATGTATTTGAGCAACGTGCGGATAATCGCCTTATTCGGCCTTCTTCAGACTATATTGGCCCGGAGCAGAAAGTATTTGTACCCATTGAGGAGCGATGAACGCATGGATGTAACCGTAGAAGCGAATATTAAGCCGCATTATGATCAAGTGATAGTCGATATAGCTGACTATGTTCTGCATACGCCGATTCAAAGTCCCTTGGCTTATGAGACCGCGCATTGGTGTTTATTAGATACGTTGGGCTGTGGCATTTTAGCGTTGAGTTTTAAGGAATGCACCAAATTGTTGGGCCCTATTGTGCCAGGCGCAGAACTTGCCGGCGGAGCAAGGGTCCCAGGGACAACGTACGAATTGGATCCTGTGCAAGCCGCGTTTAACATTGGCACGATGATACGCTGGTTAGATTTTAATGATACGTGGTTAGCCGCTGAGTGGGGCCATCCTTCCGATAATTTGGGGGGTATTTTAGCGGTGGCTGATTATGTTGGACGTCAACGTGAACGCCAAGGTCTTGAACCCATTACGATGCAACAAGTCTTAACCCTTCTTATCAAAGCACATGAAATTCAGGGTTGTTTGGCTTTAGAAAACAGTTTTAATCGTTGTGGCCTCGATCATGTTATTTTGGTCAAACTCGCAACTGCTGCGGTGGTCTGTGTGTTGTTAGGCGGCGACCACGACCGGATCTGTCGTACATTGTCACAGGTTTTTGTAGATGGTCAAAGTTTACGGACTTATCGGCATGCGCCCAATGCGGGATCCCGTAAATCCTGGGCAGCGGGTGATGCAACCGCGCGTGGCGTCAGGTTAGCCCTTATCAGTATGACCGGTGAAATGGGATATCCCAGTGCTTTAACCGCCCCTAAGTGGGGATTTTATGCGGTATCTTTGGGCGCGAAGCCGTTTATCTTTCAACGCCCTTATGGGTCATACGTGATGGAGCAGGTCTTATTCAAGTTGTCTTACCCGGCGGAATTTCATGCGCAAACTGCGGTGGAATGTGCCGTCAAGCTCTATCCAGAAGTGAAAAACTGTTGGGCAGATATCGCACGTATTGATTTATATACCCATGAATCAGCCATTCGAATTATTTCTAAACAAGGTGCTTTACATAATCCAGCGGACCGCGATCATTGTTTGCAATACATGGTTGCCATAGGCTTACTTTTTGGTGATTTAACTGCCGAGCATTATGAGGACGCTATTGCTGCGGATCCACGTATTGATGCGCTGCGTGCGACAATGCAGGTGATAGAAGATCCGGCGTTTAGTCGCGATTATTTAGTGGCAGATAAACGTTCCATTGCGAATCGCATCCAAATTACGTTTGCAGATGGACATCAAACTCAAGCCGTAACGGTCGAATACCCTATTGGGCACCCGCGGCGACGCGCTGAGGGCTTGCCTGTATTAAAAGCGAAAAGTCAACGTAACCTCGCAACGCATTATACGGCTGAAAAAGCAAAGGCATTGATGGAGATGATGGCGAATCCAGCAGCGGTCGCTGCGATGTCTGTCGTCGCCTTTATGCACGCATGGGCGTCTGAATCATGACAGACATAAAACGTTGTGTGTACATGATTTCGGATGGGACTGGGATTACCGTAGAGTCCTTGAGTCATAGCCTCATGTCACAATTTGAATCGATAACGTTTGAGAAAAAAGTCTATCCTTTTGTGGATTCCATGCCAAAAATAAACAGTATATGTGCTGAAATACAACACTATTATGCCTCACACGCCGTGAAGCCCTTGGTGTTTATGACTTTGGTGAATCCCAAAATTCGCGCTTGTTTAAAACAAACAAATGCTTGTGTTTTTGATTTGTTCGATACCTTTTTATCACCCTTGGAAGCGGAGCTTGGTATCAAAGCGTCTGATACAGTCGGCCGTGCGCATGCATTGGCGGATAATGCTCGGTATGATGAGCGGATTGATGCGGTCAATTTTTCGCTCGCTTATGATGATGGCGTTAAACTAGAAGGGTATGAACGTGCAGATATTATCCTGGTTGGGGTATCTCGATGTGGTAAAACGCCGAGTTGTTTATATATGGCGTTACAGTTTGGGGTATTTGCTGCAAATTATCCGTTTACCCTTGATGATTTGGATAAGCATTCCCTTCCTGCTGTCTTAAAACCCTATCGGTCCAAATTATTTGGATTGACGATTGATCCGATGCGTTTGCAATCTATCCGCAAAGAGCGTCGCCCGAATACGCCTTATTCCTCTATTGAGCAATGTCGTTGCGAAGTCCGCGAAGTAGAAGCTTTGTACCAACGCGAGCGGATTCAGTTTTTGGATTCCACGCATTTTTCAATTGAAGAAATCGCCACAAAGATAATGTCAATTGTCAAAGTAAAACGGCGAATATAAAGCTTTTATGGTCACGAGCGGAGACTTAAAAAAAAGTACGAGACTAAAAATATAAGGCCAATCATAGCGGCAATAGGGTGCAGAAATAACAGGAGCTTCGGGGGCGCTTTTTTCCTCAGATCAAAACTGAGTAAGGTTAATCCGCCTAAGGCCGCCAAGCTTAAGATAATCACACTGCTCAATAAGTTTTTATGATAATGATTGATAAAATAGGTTACGAGTAATCCCAAACCAAACACTGCAAATATCCCATGTAAGACCACCACAGGCTTTAAAGTAGGTCGATCGCACGCGAGTTGAAGAAACAAAATAAGTCCGAAAGCGGCGGCAATTGCAAAAAAGCCGATGGCGACATAGGCTAGATTAAGCATAATACGGGCTCCCATTCAATCCATTGATTATTCATAAGATAATATAACCCACACCGGATAATTTGTCGCGGATTTTGTTGCATGAGATCAGCATATTCTTGAAGCTGCGTTTGATAATGCGCATGGGCCTGATGGTCAAATTGTCCGGTTTTAAAATCGATGATCCAACGAATGCCCTCAGCAATAAAGGTTCTATCGATAATCCGTGTGCGGGTACCTTTATCAATCAGGAGCTCATATTCATTGTGTTCATCGGTATGTGACTGGCTGATCCATTGACCCATAGGATCGTTTAAGAAAGCCAAAACTTGAGTTTGGATACGTCCAAAGGCATGTGGTTCGGTGACGCCGACTGCTTTCAGACGTGTGCGTGCGAGTTGCCAGGGAATATCGGTAGAATCGTTGGGATGATAGGTGCAAATCCACTGAAGTAACTCATGGGTCACAATACCGATTAAGCGCGGTTCAGCCGGGCTCATCAGGTTGGGTGTTGGATTGAGTAGGTTTGGATAAGTCGGGGGGTGTTGGTAACAAGAGAGCGGCA
>CANNJG010000012.1 GCA_947504795.1 Legionellaceae bacterium | reverse complement strand
TCGTGTGCGACATGCATGGATGTTTTACATTTAGAACCCAACATAATAATTTGCAAGCCGCCAGTGCGCCCAACGGATGAGAAGCAACTGATGGCATTGGAAGGAATAAATAAGATATAGTCACTGTGTTGATCCTGATCCGCTTGTGTGATTTCCACAAAGCGAATATGTGTTGATTTCTGCCAACTGTCCATGGCATCAAGAACCTTGAGCTGCTCCCCTCTCGACAGCGCGGGCGCGAACTTGAAGGGAATGGTGGATTGAGGCCAACGAAACCCGCCTAGCTTGAGAAGAATCATGGCCTGAGGTAGGAGGGTGGTTGACTTCGCATTCGGTAATTTCATCAAAACGATGTCATCTTCTACAACGGCGTACCCTTTTATATTCTCATAAACAATATCTCGAAGCCCCGTTTGCGGGTCCAATACGGCCACATGACCAAATTCTGGTTGGGCTATGCTCAATTGTGTGACACTGAATAAGAGCGCGCCTAGTAAAGTCGTCAATATGCTTCGCATCATTAGTTTCCTTCATATTGTTTCTGCCACTCTAAGGCTTGTTGATAGAGCATGTTCTTATTTCCTTGCGTGATCTGTGTTGTTAAATTGACCGCTTGTTTTAGGGGTAATTCGGCTAGTAATAGTTTTAAAATGTGTTCTTGTTCATTCATTGATGGTAGGGCTAGTCTTGGCGGAATCATAACAACAAACTCCCCTTTTGTATGCGTTGTATCCGCGTTTAGCCACTGTTTGATGGTTGGTATAGGACCCTTGATAAAGTGCTCAAATGTTTTAGTGAGTTCTTTGGCCACGACCACCTCGCACGTGGGTCCAAATATCGTACTAATATCATCCAAGCACGCATGAATGCGGTGTGTGGATTCATAAAAGACGAGCGTATGTTCGATGGGCTGTAGAGACGCAAGTTTTTCTTGCCTCGCTTTAGATTTCGCAGGTAAAAATCCAAAAAAACTAAACGTGTCACAAGGTATTCCGGCAGCTGAAAGCGCAGTGATGAGGGCGCAGGGTCCTGGAATAGGCACGACAGGAATCCCTTGATTTCTGGCTTCTTGCACCAAGGGATATCCGGGGTCACTAATTAACGGTGTTCCGGCATCTGAAATTAACGCAAACGATTGTCCGGCGTGTAAGGCTTGGATAATGCTGTTTGATTTGGTGGTTTCGTTATGAGCATGAAACGATTGTAGGGGTTTTTTTATGCCAAAATGAGCGAGGAGCGGTTGGGAATGTCGGGTATCTTCGGCAAGAATAATATCGACGGTCTGCAGGATTTGAATGGCGCGATGGCTGATATCGGCAAGATTGCCAATTGGGGTGGCTACAACATAGAGTACACCCGATATGCTTGCTGAACGTTGACTCATAGTTTATCCTCTTGCGTTCCTTCGTTATGGATCCTCACCATGTATGACAAACGTATCATTGTTATGTTTTTGATTGGCTGCTCTTTATTTTTGACTCATTGTACGCGAATCATGCCAGAAAGTCACAGAGGAGCGAGTCAAAAAATTGCAAGCCCCTACACGATGCCCAGCGCTGCCTATCTTGCCTTAGCGCAAAATCAAACGGGCCAAGAAAGACAGGCATTACAGGTGATGGCAGCAGGGCGTGCTATTTACGATGGGCAGTGGCGCGAGGGGCTCTCGATTCTGAATCGTGTGGGCAGGTTAACTGGGGATTTAGCCGATCAAAAAAATATTCTATTGGCAAAAGTGGGTCTCATGCGCAATCAAGAGCATGCGGCGATTACGCAGCTAGCTGATGTCCGTAACCTGGGTCGTTTATCCTTATTTTATCAAGCACAGTACCACGATATGCTTGCTTATGCTTACCAGCACACTGGGGCTTCGGTGGAGGCTGTGCTCGAACGAATTAAATTAGATTTTATCTTACCGGATGAAGTGTCGAAAACGAATAATTTGAGAGCGTTGTGGTTAGTCTTGACGAAATTATCGCAACCGGAGTTGGATACATTATTAGCAGAAAATGCAGATAGTCCGATTTTACAAGGTTGGGTCGCGCTTGCTGACATTTCGCGTAAAGCGTATCTGGATCCACACGATATGTTGAATGAATTGCAACGTTGGCAAACCACCTATGCAACGCATCCTGCCCTGAAGATTTTGCCTAAGAAACTCGACACGTCCTCGTTACAACTGTTGGCTGCTCCGAAGCGGATGGCATTGATGTTGCCATTGACCGGAGCGCTAGCAGGGCCAGGGCATGCTATACAAGATGGTTTTATGGATGCTTATCGTGCGAGCGGGAAGACCAGACAGGTGCGGATACGGGTTTATAATACGGATCGGGCGGTAGTGGACCAAGTGTATCAACGTGCCTTAGAAGAAGGGGCTGATTACGTGGTGGGTCCCCTCACAAAAGCGGATGTGGCTTTGGTGGCGCGTATGTCTCACCCCGTCCCAACCCTTTTGTTGAATGATACAGACCAAACTTTGGATGGATTAGGGTTTCAATTCGGACTATCGCCCACAAATGAAGCGAAGCAGGTCGCTGTTAAGGCGCGACGAGCTGGCTATACGCGTGCTTTAATCATCTCTCCAGCGGGGAGTTGGGGCGCAGATGTGGTTCATGCGTTTTCTGAGCAATGGACGGACAATAGAGGGCAAATTGTTGAAGCCTGGCAGTATGGTCCACAAGATAATTTAAGTGAGGGGATCCGAAAATTGCTCCGGGCCTCTGAATATGCAGCGAAGATAAAGCCAACTCAAACCAATCGTCGTGGGAGTGAAGACAATGCTTCCAAGAGACGACATGACTTTGATGTGGTGATTTTGATAGCGTATCCCTCGAAAGCGAGACAAATCATGCCTCTATTACGCTATTATTTTGCTGGGGATGTTCCGATTTATGCAACGTCTACTGTTTATTCCGGATCACAAAATACCGCTAAAGATCGTGATTTAAATGGGGTGATTTTTTGTGATATGCCTTGGGTGTTAAGTCATCCAATGAATGGTGAACAGCATCATTGGGCAGAGCAATTGAATAGTTATAATCGCTTATATGCGTTGGGTATGGATAGTTATACCCTAGCGAATCAACTGAATCGTTTAATGTTATTTCCGGCGTTAGGCATTGATGATAAATCGGGTGTTATTTATCTCACCCCAGCACATCAATTAGCACGTATTTTGGAATTCGGCCAATTCAAGGATGGTCTCGTACACAAGCTAGAATCAGCGCAAAATTAAAAAAAAAGGTGGTTTTGCCGTGACAACTGTTTCTTGATATTTTTCGATACCAGTTGACGCGTTTTAGCAAGGATATGAGTTTACACAACACCCATAAATGATGTAAAATAGTACACAAAGTTCTATTTGTTGCATTTTTGAACGATAACACCCGGGGTGTCATGTGAGTTCAGCGCAGTCAGACCAGTACATCAAGCATAAAGCGCTTTTTAGCACGCTCTCGCCCAGCTATCTTTCTTCTGATACGCTTCGCGAAGCCGTTGATTGCTTGATTACACAGCAAGGATCGGTGGATCGCCAAGCCTTGTTTGATAATGAAATCTTTCATGCCGAAATTTTTCAGAATGTAGAGGCGCTGCTGGCGTATTATCAAGCGAATATGACGGCGGCGAGTGCCGGGTCCTATCAAGCAGCCAAAGCTGAAAAAGACTTAACTTGGGTTGCGTTGCAATTATTGGCACGATTACAAACGATTGATGCAGATGTTGGGGTGTGTTCACAGCCGATGACAGAGTTTAAGAAACGTCGGCAGCAATGGGACGAGTGTATTGGGTTGCTCAAGCGAGCAAAAGTTAGCTATGTGTCCAAAATAGAGGATTTATCCAAAGATTTGGCTGTAAAATCAGAAGAAGTGCTAACAAAACAAGCCAGTTTCGAAGAAAGATTTCAAGCCTTTCTCGATGAAATCGATAAACGTAATGACTTGCGTTTGTTTTGGGTTTGGGGGCGTTCATCGTTGGATCTAGGCCTGCAAGCCTTAGAGCAGACCGATGCGCAGCACCGTTTAGACGATACGACTTATTTGCCTGGGCAAATCAGCTGGAGTTTATATTTATTCCGCGGCAGCTTGTACCTCTATCAATATTTACAGAAACGCTGCAGTCATCCTGATTGGTTAACACAACTGGACCATTTAAGCCGGGAACAGCGTCAAGCCTACATCGCAGCCTATCAAAAAATGCATTGGGATGTGTATAAATATCGAATCTTGAATGATTTGGTTTTTTGGGGTCCTATCAATTTAGCCTGTTTTGGTTGGTGGCTGGGTGAGGGGTTTTATGGTTGGTTAGGCAATTTTGCAACCGTTATCCTGTTATGTGTGGATGTGTATCTTGCAGAATTAAAACAATCTGAAACTCAAGAAAAAGCATCAAAAATATTGGACTCATATCAGGAAACAATGGCCACGCTTAGCCAGACTATATTTGAACAGTTAGCAACCTCTGAAGAGCATAGGCCTCTAGTGGACCTGGTCAAGAATGTTAAAGACGATGAAAAAAAACTTCGTGTTTTGGAGTCATATTTATTCCGTAAATTACTAAGTAGCCCCGAGGCGTTTAAAACGCACCAAGCGCTATGGCTGCAACTTGCTGATTGGAAAGATGTGTATCGACATAAGGATGACTTTGAACGACGCACGCAACGGGCTGTGCTTGCGTTAAATTACGAACGTATCTATTCTTGGGCACTGTTATTTGCGTTTACGATGAGCGTATCTCTTTTATTGCCAGGCGGATTGCCGATGTTGCAAGCGATGGGTACCGTGCTGTGTACCGTGCTGACAATGGCGCATCGCGTTGCAAAAGCACGATTAGACATGTCTAATCGCCAAGAGATAGATAAGCGGTTGAGTCAAGATATCATCCGGTATAAAAGCAAATTCCAAGAATTAAGCGCTATTTCACAACCAAGTCAAGATATTGAGGCCAGAAAACAAACATGCTACCAGTTGTTGGTGAATGCAGACGCAAACAGAAAATATGAACAAAGTATGATTTCGTACCAACAGTTAGAACTGTGGCGGACAAGTTTCCTTCGCATTTGCGTTCCAATCGCCATTGGCTTAGCGATGATATATGCGCCGGCTATGGTCATGATGGTCCCAACGTATGTCTTTGTCTTAGCCGCATCGGCATTATTATCCTATGTGTTGGCGCGTTGTACGCAATCTCAAAAACCTGATGACCCAACGGTTAAAGCTTTTGATGAGGAACAATATACCCAGGTCAAATCAGTTTTGGGAATAATTTAACCACCTACTCCGCTGCCTACGTCCGGCGCATAAAGCACGGAAGCCAGGCAGCCGAGTAGTCTTTATTTTAGTTTGTCGAGTGCGTATTGATAAGTTTCGGCCATGTTGTCCGGCACTAAAGATTGCGTGCGGGTTTTCGTATACTATCCTTAGCCGATTCGTGTATAATACCACCCAAATATTGAACAAATAGTTTTGTATGAATCTTGATGCATATTACGATGTAATTATAGTGGGTGGAGGGCATGCGGGGACGGAAGCCGCATTAGCTGCTGCGCGAATGGGTGCCCAAACGCTCCTATTGACGCACAACATGGATTTACTCGGTCAAATGTCTTGTAATCCTGCCATCGGCGGGATTGGTAAAGGACATTTGGTGAAAGAAATCGACGCCTTAGATGGGGCTATGGCGCGTGCGGCTGATGAAGCCGGCATCCAGTTTCGTATCTTGAATGCCTCGAAAGGACCCGCCGTACGCGCGACGCGCGCCCAAGCGGATCGGGTGTTATATCGCCAAGCTATTCGTCATATTCTGCAAACTCAACCGAATTTAACCTTATTTCAGCAAGCCGTTGAAGATGTGGTGGTTGAGGGAGATCGTGTGACCGGCGTTGTGACACAATTAGGATTACGCTTATCTGCGCGTGCGATTGTATTGACCGTAGGGACATTTTTGGGTGGAAAAATTCATGTTGGAATGAATCAGTCCCCAGGGGGTCGAGCCGGGGATCCGCCTTCCATTTTGTTAGCGCAGCGCTTAAGAGATCTTGCCTTGCCAGTGGGACGCTTGAAGACGGGAACGCCACCGCGTATTGATGGACGTAGTTTAGATTATACGCAAATGGTTGTTCAGCCAGGAGATACGCCTACGCCCGTTTTCTCTTATATGGGCAATGCTGCCCAACACCCTGAACAAATGGCTTGTTTTATCACTCATACCACCGAGCAAACGCATGACATTATTCGTCAAAATTTGCACCAATCACCCATGTATGCCGGTGTGATTGAAGGGGTAGGCCCTCGCTATTGTCCGTCTATTGAAGATAAAGTGGTGCGCTTTGCGGATAAAGCATCCCATCAGATTTTTGTCGAGCCCGAAGGATTGACCACCCACGAAATGTATCCAAACGGTATTTCCACCAGCCTGCCATTTGATGTGCAAGTTCAATTTGTGAAAACCTTACGCGGTTTTGAACAGGCGCATATTACCCGCCCTGGTTATGCGATTGAATATGATTACTTCGACCCACGTGGGTTAACCCCTTATTTGCAAACCAAACCGTATGCTAATTTGTTTTTTGCAGGTCAAATTAATGGGACAACCGGCTATGAAGAAGCGGCAGCACAAGGTTTGATCGCCGGGTTAAATGCGGTCTTATGGGTCAGAGATAAACCTTTATGGAGTCCTGCTCGTAATGAGGCATATGTGGGGGTGCTGATTGATGATTTGATTACGCGCGGGACCCAAGAACCCTATCGCATGTTTACGTCACGTGCAGAATATCGCTTGTTATTACGTGAAGATAACGCTGATTTGCGTTTGACCGAAATAGGACGTAATTTGGGTTTGGTGAGCGAGCAGCGTTGGCAAGCGTTTTGTGAGAAACGCGAAGCAATTGAACGCTTGCAAGCGCAGTTGCAAGAAACTTGGGTGCGTGTGGGGCATAATCAGGGTCTGCAAACGGTGTTGGACAAGCCTTTGCAACATGATTCTAAGGCCCATGAAGTCCTCAAGCGTCCTGAAATAAGTTACCAGAATTTACAAGCTTTAACGGATTTACACTTACCCGAGGTACCGGAAGCCGTGGCGCAACAAGTTGAAATTCAAACGAAATACCAGGGATACATTGATAGACAATTATTAGATGTGGTGCGCATGCAAAAATATGAAACCACGCAATTGCCGCAAATAATGGATTATCGACAAGTCAGTGGTTTGTCAGCAGAAGTGATCCAAAAACTGAATCACATTCAACCACGGACCCTAGCACAGGCTGGACGAATTTCAGGAATCACCCCAGCAGCCTTATCGCTATTGTTGGTATATTTGAAAAAAAAGAGACTGGTGGCCGAGTCCTATGAAGCCTGTGAATGATATCGTAGCAACCTTGCGTAAAGGAATTGCGCAGCTGACACACTTGGAGCATCCAGACGCCGCAGCAGATCAATTAAACCAGTATTTACAGTTACTCAACCAATGGAATCAAGCTTATAATCTGACTGCTGTGCGAGATATTCATGAGATGGTTGGACGGCATGTTTTTGATAGTTTAGCTGTGCTACCTTGGATCAAAGGCGACTTTATTTTGGATGTCGGCACGGGTGCGGGATTACCGGGTATCCCGTTAGCCATCGCGTGCCCAGATAGGCAATTTGTGTTGTTGGATAGCAACGGTAAGAAAACTCGTTTTTTGCAAGCAGTACAACACGCTTTAAAGTTAGAAAATATTGAAGTGGTGCAAGCGCGGGTTGAAACCTACTCATCCGTCCGGCCATTTGATACGATAGTGAGTCGTGCTTTCGCCCAAATTCAGACAATGATCGATGCTACCCAACACTTATTGGCCTCAGACGGTGTCTGGGTTGCTATGAAAGGTCCTAATGTGATGCCAGAGCTATTGGCATTAACCTACCCTCATCGGATTGAGCATTATTCAGTATTAGGGATGACAGAGGAGCGCTGTTGTGTTGTGATTAACCATAAATAAGTAATGAAGGATTGACTATGACCAAAATTATCGCCATCGCCAATCAAAAAGGCGGGGTAGGCAAAACCACAACGGCGATTAATTTATCGGCATCGCTGGCTGCGAATGCGAAAACAGTATTATTAGTGGATCTGGATCCACAAGGTAACGCGACCACGGGGGCAGGCGTGAATAAACATGGGATTACCTACTCCAGTAATGATGTTTTATTACATGCATGTGACCCCTCACAGGCGTGCGTAGCGGTTTCGGCTGGGTTTGATTTAATCCCTGCCAATGGTGATTTGACGGTTGCTGAAGTGAATTTAATGGCGAGGTTACAACGTGAGACGTTTTTACGCCGTGCGTTAGCCACATTACGCGACCGCTATGAGTATATCTTGATTGATTGTCCGCCGGCGTTAAATATGTTGACCTTAAATGCGTTAGTCGCCGCAGACTCGGTATTGATCCCTATGCAATGTGAATATTATGCATTAGAAGGATTAGCGGCGTTACTGAATACGATTGAACAAGTTAAAGAGTCTGTGAATCCAACCTTAGAGATAGAAGGGGTATTGCGAACGATGTATGATGCGCGGAATCGTTTATGTTGCGATGTTTCCAAACAACTGTCGGAACATTTCACCGACACGTTATATCGCTCGGTGATTCCTCGCAATGTGCGTTTGGCCGAAGCGCCCAGTCATGGATTGTCTGCAAACCAATATGACAAGCATTCTATCGGGGCGGCTGCCTATATGGTGCTCGCATCGGAAGTGATGAGTAAACAAGAGGTGATGGCATGAGCCAGAAACGCAGTGGATTAGGTCGAGGTTTGTCGGCGTTGTTGGGTGATTCAGCTATTCAAGTGCACGCTATTTCTTCTGAACATGCGATGATCATTCAGGCGCCTATTGACAGCTTAGTCCCAGGGCGTTACCAACCGCGGCGTGAATTTGATGAGGAGGCTTTAGCAGAATTGACCGCTTCGATTCAAACACAAGGATTATTACAACCATTGGTTGTTCGGGAAATCGCAGTAGGTCAATACGAAATTATGGCAGGAGAACGCCGCTGGCGTGCTTGTAAGCGGGCTGGGTTAACTCGGGTCCCTGTGGTCGTCCGCCAAGTCGATGATGAAACCGCGTTGGCATTAGCATTGATTGAGAATTTACAACGCGAAGATCTATCGGTTGTTGATCAAGCGTACGCGATGCACCGTTTATTCACAGAATTTCAACTTACGCATCAACACATTGCAACACTATTATCGACATCTCGCGCCAGTGTTTCCAATCATTTGCGGTTACTCAACTTAAATCCTGATGTACTCGCTATGCTAGAGCGTGGTGAACTGGATATGGGACACGCGCGTTGTTTGTTGACACTTACCGCTGATTTGCAAGCCAAAGTGGCTAAAGAAGTTGTGGCTAAGCAATTATCAGTGCGGGAAACAGAAGCACTTGTTGTGCGCGTTAAAGCGGGGGCCTCAACCGTTTCACGAAAACCTGTGCCGTATCCGATCCATGTTCAAGAGAAACTGGTTGCGTTGACCAGTCATTTGCAAACGGCGGTAAAATTAAAATCAGATGAGTCTGGACGTGGGACGATTGTTATACACTATCCCGACTGGTCCTCTCTCGATCAGATATTGACTCAAATTTTGGAATAACCATGTCGTTACAACAAGGCCTTGCTGCTGAACGCCTAGCCCGTGATTATCTGCTCAAGCAGGGGCTTGTTTGGCGAGAAAGTAATTACCGCGCGCAGATGGGTGAAATTGATTTAATCATGCAAGATCACGACTATTTAGTATTCGTAGAAGTTCGTGCGCGATGTTCGGATGTGTTTGGCGGGGCTATTGAGAGTATTACGGCGTTAAAACGGCGTAAAATCTTAAATACCGCCGCTGCGTATATTCAACGCTATCGATTGCAAGCGCAGTATATGAGTCGTTTTGATGTACTGGTTCTTCAAGGGCAGCCAGCAACCATCGACTGGATCCCTAATGCCTTCGGTGCCGATTTCTGAGGATAGAAACTATGACAGATCCCTGTGAGCGGATTCGTGCCTTATTTACACAAGATATTGAAAGCAAAATTGCTTTAGTCGATATTCTGTCAGAACAGATTGCGCGGGCTGGTGCACAATTAGTCGATTGTTTGCTTGCAGATGGCCGAATTTTTATTTGTGGCATCGGTGGTTCGATGGCTAATTGTTTGCATTTTTCCACGGCGATGCAGCATTATTTTGAGGTTGAGCGGCCTTCATTGCCGGTGATCAGTTTATCCGGAGATGTATCAGCATTGACGCGGATGGCCAATGATGGTCCGTTTGATCACGTATTTTCACGGCAAATACATGCGTTGGGACAGCAGAATGATAAGTTGATGGTTCTGTCTACCACGGGTGATACCAATCCGATCCTGCATGTGGTGAATACAGCGCGCGCGAAAGGGATCGCCACTATTGCTTTGACAGGTGGTGATGGCGGACTTTTGGCCAATCAATTAGGTGCGGGGGACATCGAACTCCGCGTACCTGGTGCTTACTCAGCGCGGATTAGAGAAGTCCATTTATTTATATTGCATTGTTTTTGTGATTTAATCGACCGCGCACTTTTTGGAATGATAGCATGAAGACTAAGGCGATAGACTCATTTGTACGCAAGATTTGGGATCGTTGGTTGCGGAGGCACACGAGTCAAGACGCGAAGCAATCAAGGTGTTTCGCTAGAAGGGGTATCGCGTTATGCCTGATAGGATACGTCTTGTCCGGATGTGTGGTCGCTATGCTCGCTGGGGCGGCTAGTGGATTGATTGTTTACGATCGCCGCAGCGTGACAACCATAGAGCAGGATGCGCGCATTTTTTATGTGATTCACACCGCAGTGGCGAAGGATCCAAACTGTGCGAATTCGCGCGTGAAAGTTAGTGCTTATCAACAAATGGTTCTATTAGTCGGGCAAGTGCGGTCGGCCTCTTTAAAAACCTTGGTGCAAGAAATTGCTCAAACTACGCCTAATGTCCAGCGCGTGTATAATCATCTTTCGGTTGGTGCACCCATTGATTTGCAACAACAAAGCCGAGATATTTGGATTACAAGCGAAGTGCGTAGTCTTATGCTGACTAAAAAAGGTCTCGAGTCTGGTTCTATTAAAGTCATCACAGAAAATAATGTGGTGTATTTAAGTGGGGTTGTGAGACCAGAACAAGCTGATTTGGTGGTGAATGTAGCGAGGAAAGTCAATGGTGTGCGTCAAGTGGTCAAAATGTTTCAATATATTCGTTAATTCTCGGCGCACTTTAATTCACTGGGGCATCGTCATGCTCGGCGTTCTGAGTTTAAGCGCTTGTGTTTCAGGCATATGGACGGGCGCTGGGCTGATCTATGATCGGCACAGTTGGTCGATTAAATTCAATGATTTTAAATTAGGTGCGGATAGCAATCGAGCGCTGTACAAAGATGATTACTTTAAATGTGACGAATGTTTGCTTGATCTAGCCGTATTTAATCGAGATGTGTTATTGACGGGGCACGTGCCGAGCAAAATCATGCATCGTGAAGCCACAGCTAGGCTCAACGCTATTCCAGGAAAACGACGTTTTTTTGATGAATTAGTGGTGTATCGAGGCGGCGATGATCCGGTATTAGACAGCTGGATCACGGCGAAGATTCGTTCAGAAATTCTAGCAGATGTATCGATTGACCCGGATCGCTTTAAAATTGTCACGGCGGATCAAGTGGTCTTCTTAATGGGGGACGTAGATGCAGAACAAGCTGAAAAAGTCGTGGCTATCGCACGTGAATGTAACGACGTGAGGCGCGTGGTGAAATTGATGCGGTATTATCAGTTATCAAAGATCAAGAGCGTGCCTGAGTGAATGGCGGACCCTCATCACTTAAATAAACCATGCGCTGATGCACAGCACGACTGCAAATAATCGTTTGAGAACAGGAATAGGAAGTTTAAACGCTAAGCGTGTGCCTAAGGGTGCAAAGCATACCGAACTTGCCGCAATAGCAAGTGCAGCAGGCCAATAAATATAGCCAGAGGTGTGAAGATAAGGATGGGCGCTCTTGGTGAGAGACAATAATAGCGTGCTGATCGCAGCTGCGATCATCCCACAGAGGGTCGACGTTCCTGCTGCTTCACGAATCGTTAAGCGCAACATTAAAAATAAGGGTAGCATCAAAGTGCCCCCTCCAATTCCAAATAACACAGAACATATACCAATCAAAAGACTTGCGATAACAATGACTACTTGATGGGCAACCGGATAGGTAGCTGGCCGTGCTTGCGTTGCGATAGGTTTGTTTTTTGGCGTACCCAGTAACAGATGCATCGCAATGATGACTAAAAAAATCGAAAACAGTCGTGTCAGTGTCGCATTGGCTAAGTGCTGAGTCACGACAAAGCCAATGCCTATTCCAAGCGTTAATCCGGGTATCATTCGCCAAAAAACAGGCCATATAAGCGCTTTATGGCGCTGATAAGCCAGCGCAGAAGAGCAAGAAGTAGCAATCATCACAGCTAAGGATGTTCCGACAGCGATATGCATGATATCACCGGCTTGGAACATAGAATTATGCTTCAAAAGCACGGCAAGGGCGGGCACAACAATAATTCCGCCCCCCACGCCTAATAATCCTGAAAGCAAGCCAGAGAGGATTCCAATGCTTAGATAAATGAACAGTATCAAGGCTTATTAGGCCTTGAAGTCTGAGGCATGCGCTCCGGCAAACTCCCAATTGACTAATGACCAAAAGGCTGCAAGATAGTCAGGTCTTAGATTGCGGTAATCGATGTAGTAAGCGTGCTCCCACACATCGCACGTCAGCAAAGGCGTTTGTCCTGAGGTTAATGGCGTGCCGGCATTCGACGTGCTCACAATTTTTAAAGCGCCAGCGTCACGAACTAACCAGGCCCAGCCGGAACCAAAGGTTGTTAGGGCCGTTTGCGTGAATTGCTCCTTAAACGCTTGAAAAGAACCAAACGTTTTTTGGATGTCATCAGCCAATGCGCCTGTTGGCTCGTTGCCCCCTTTGGGAGATAAACAATGCCAGTAAAACGTATGATTCCATACTTGAGCCGCGTTATTAAATAAAGGGCCAGTGGCTTGCTTGATAATGTCTTCTAAAGGTAAGGTTGCAAAAGGAGTGTCAATAATGAGTTTATTCAGGTTCACAACATAAGCGTTATGATGTTTTCCGTAATGATATTCTAAAGTCTCTTTCGAAATATGAGGCGCTAAAGCGTCGAGTGCATAAGGCAATGCGGGTAGTTGAAACGTCATGGCTATCTCCTAAAGGGTATTTGATTGTTATTCAGGACTCACGCAAACCTTCTGTCACTTCGCCTTGACTTAGGGGTTTTGCACTAGTCCTATTATTAAAAAACCAGGTGCAATTAATAACATGATATACCGCTCACTGCAATTACTTGCTATATCCATCAATTTTGGTGATAATTTCGCCTCTTATCGTTCCGATCCTTCAGGAGGTATCGTGGAGACAGATTTACAAAATACATTGAGCCGAATTAAGCAGCAAGTCACTGAAAACAAAATTCTTCTCTACATGAAAGGCAACCCAGAACAACCGCAATGTGGATTCTCTGCTCGTGCAGTTCAATGCATAGAAGCCTGTCATGTGCCTTTTGCATCGGTTGATGTGATTGCAAATCCTGAGATTCGACAAGCCTTGCCTCAGTATGCGAATTGGCCCACTTTTCCGCAACTCTACGTGCAAGGTGAGTTGGTAGGGGGCGCCGATATTATTGCTGAGATGTATGCTGCTGGAGAGTTGGAGCCATTGTTGAAAGGCACTGAATAATTAACGAAGGGAGAAAATAATGAGTGTATTAGTCGGTCGTAAAGCACCTGATTTCACGGTGCCAGCAGTATTGGGCAATGGAAAAATTGTTGATAAGTTTAATTTGTATGAGCATATCCATGGAAAGTATGGCTTGGTTTTTTTCTATCCACTCGACTTTACATTTGTATGTCCCTCGGAGCTCATTGCATTGAACAATAGAATGGAAGAGTTTAACAGCCGTGGCGTAGAAGTGGTGAGCGTTTCGATTGATTCTCATTTTACCCACAATGCCTATCGTAATACGCCAGTTGATAAAGGTGGGATTGGCGCTGTTCAATTTACAATGGCCGCTGATATGTCACACCATATATGTCAGTCGTATGGCGTGGAGCATCCAGTTGCAGGGGTGGCATTTAGAGGGGCTTTTATCATCGATAAGCAAGGACTCGTGCGCTCACAAGTTGTCAATGATCTGCCTATCGGACGTAATATTGATGAGTTATTGCGAACCATTGATGCGGTACAGTTCAACGAAGCACATGGCGAAGTATGCCCTGCAGGTTGGACCAAAGGCCATGCCGGTATGAAAGCTTCTCCAGAAGGTGTTGCGGGATATTTAACGAAGCACGCGGCTGAATTGTAGGGCCTAGAGCGTTGCCGCGGGCGTTGCCCCGCAGCAACGCTTGTATTTATCGATTCATTTTACCTTCCCACACATTAAGCATCGTACAAAATAATTCCGCTGTTTTCCTGGCGTCGTAAATGGCTGAGTGTGCTTCATCGGGATTGAAATCAATGCCGGCTGCCTTAACGGCCTTGGCTAAGACCGTTTGACCATAGACCAAACCGGCGAGTGTTGCCGTGTCAAAACAAGTAAACGCATGAAACGGCGAGTTTAACCCAGAGCGTTGAATCGCGGCTTTCATAAACAATAAATCAAACCATGCGTTGTGTCCTACTAATACCGCTCTCTGGCATGCCTGTGCTCTAATCGCTTGTTTAATGGGTTTGAATAGTTTGGATAATGCAGTTTTCTCATCGAGGGCAAAGCGCAAAGGCTGAAAAGGATCGATTTGATTGAATGCTAATGATTTTTCATCTAATTGCGCCCCTTCAAAAGGCAGGATATGTTCAAAATGGTGGTCTCCTGGGTGAAAGCGGCCTTGATTATCCTGCGTAATGAATACGATGCACGCTTCTAATAATGCGTTTTTTTCCGGGTCGATTCCAGCGGTTTCAACGTCGACAACGACGGGTAAAAAACCGCGGAATCGTTCTTTTATGCTTGAGTTAAGATGACTCATCACTACTCCAGTTGAGGGTTGAGCCAGCCGCTAGCGGAATTACTTTATCTTGACCAAACGGAAAACTATTCGGAATGATTTGTGGCCGTTTGATAAGCGTTAGGCTTTCTGTTTGCAGGGGCAGCCGATAAAATTGTGCGCCAAATTCTGATAAAAACCCATCCAGCATGGGTAAAGCGTCTAACGTATCGAACACTTGAGCATAAAGTGCAATAGCAAAGGGCGCGGAAAAAACGCCGGCGCACCCACAGGGGCTTTCTTTGCTCGATTGCGCATGGGGGGCACTATCGGTGCCTGCAAAAAATTTAGGGTTGCCTGATATCGCAACAGTGCAAAGTGCTTGCTGATCTTCTTCGCGTTTTAAAATAGGCAAACAATAATAATGGGGTTTGATACCAGCGGCCAAAAGATGATTGCGGTGAAACATCAAATGATGGGGTGTGATAGTCGCGGCTACGTTAGCTGGCGCTTGTTGCACAAAATTAACGGCTGCTCGGGTTGAAATATGCTCTAACACAATCCGTAGTCTTGGGAAATCATCCACCAAGCGACGTAATTGTGTTTCTATAAACAAACGTTCACGATCAAATATATCACCATAGGTCACTTCGCCATGAATTTGTAAAACCAAATCATATGCTTGCATGATTTCAAACAAAGGGTACAGCGCACAGATATCGACTACGCCTTCGCCTGAATGGGTTGTGGCACCGGCTGGATATAACTTGGCACCTAAAATATCGGGTGATGCTGCCGCTAATTGTAGGTCATCCGCACTAAGCGTGCCGTTTAAGTATAACGTCATATACGGATGAAAATGAGGATAGGGCGCAAGATGAGCTCGTATGCGTTGTTGGTATTGCAATAACGTTGCGACCGTGGTGAGTGCGGGCTGCAGATTGGGCATCACGAGCGCGCGCGCAAAATGTCGTGCAGTCGCGGGAACAGTATGTTGGAGCACATCCCCATCTCGTAGATGAACATGCCAATCGTCAGGGCGTCGTATGAAGAGTGTTTGCATGTGCTTTGCAGATAAAAATCGATGGCTAATGATAGCATGCCTAATCAAAATAAAATAAAAATTTCTAAAAAGTATTGACAGGGTTGGATGAAGCCATAATACTTGTTAAGACAAAAGCATGTTCACTTGAGTTGAAGTGTGCATGTTATCCAACCAGATGAAGCGCACTAAGTTATCTTTTTGGATGCTGTTGACAATTGTAGTGTGAGGCTTGATAATCTTTTCAAGTACGTTTTCGGATTAGAGCGATGATAGCGTACGAAAGATTGCTACAAAGTTATGGCCGATACGAAAAAACGGAAGTTTAATAATAAAAAGTGGAGATACTTATGTTAAATCTGAAAAAAACAGCGGTTGCTGTTCTAGCATTCAGCTCTAGTGCTGTATTCGCCGGAACAATGGGTCCTGTGTGTAGTGCCGTTAACGTTACTATGCCTTGTGAAAGTACATCATGGCTTTTAGGTGCCAAAGCTCTTTATTTAAGCACAAATACGGGTCATGGTTCAAACACAATCACAACTTCAAATGGTACTCAAGTAGGGACTGACATTGGTCCGAAATATGGTTGGGGATTCATGATCGAAGGTGCTTATAACTTCGGTACAGGCAATGACATCAACATCAACTGGTACCACGTTAATAACGGAAATCACCATTACGTAGGTCCAGATTCCTTTACTGGGGGAAGTTCTGCTTATTCTTCACCCTCATCTACTAGTTCTCTAACTTCGATTGAATACGGCCCAAATGGTTACCTATCTGTTGGACCCCATTGGGATGCTGTAGATATCGAATTTGGTCAGCATGTTGATTTTGGTGAAAACAACAGCGTTCGTTTCCATGCTGGATTTGACTGGGCACGAGTAGGGTATACGGCTGAAAGTGATCAAAATGGGGTTGTTACATCGACATCTAAAACTTCTGGCACAGCAACACCTGTTGCCTTTAATAACAACACAACCTACCAAGCAAGTTATAATGGTTTTGGTCCTCGTGTTGGCTCTGATTGGGCATACGATTGGGGTAACGGCTTAGGCATGTACGCAAACGGTGCTATGGGTCTGTTAGCAGGTACATCTAAGAACAGCGGTACTTTCCTAGATGTGAATTCTGGACTCTCTGTCACTGAGGCGAACAATGCTACAATCGTTGTGCCTGAGTTGGAAGGAAAGCTGGGTTTAACGTATGACTACGCTACCTCTATGGGTGATCTGACGTTGGATGTGGGTTGGATGTGGGTTAACTACTTCAATGCGATCAAATCAGCTACTACTTTGTATGGTGCAGCTACGCCAACAGATGTCAACTTCGGACTCGAAGGTCCTTATGTTGGTGCTCGTTGGGTTGGCAACGTTGCTTAATCTTCAGCACTATTTTAAAAGCCCGCCTTCATGGCGGGTTTTTTTTGCCTTCTTCCTGCATAAAGAAAAGGAAAGATCGTCTGACGGTGCTCATCGGCTCAATCAAGACTATTCATTGTGATCAGAGGGACGTGATATCATCGCTACTTTCGAAAAACGTTTCGACTTCGCCAGTTTTCGGAAGGAGGGTTGGGGTAGGATCATGCGTGTCGAATTCTTAAAAGACTCTAGTCACCGCACGAATTGCGTCGTATAATTCGGCACAGTTTTGGTATTCACTGACTTATTCTGCTATACATAACGCCCCAATGGGCTTCTTATTTGCATAGAATATCCCCCCTTTGACTCGCAAAACCTCAAAATTTGAATAAAGAAACATCGGTAAAGCGGTTTGTGCACGCGCAACGGTTGCCTTGTTATCGCATTGGAGAATAGATGGATGAAAAAAATAATACTCATGGTGTCCCTATTCTCAGTCATTTCGACCTACGCTGCTTCGGAGGAGACTATCGCGCAACAACAGGCGACGTTGTTACAGCAACAAGTCCCTATCGTATCGGTTGAGGCTGCTGCGTCCACTATTGACGCGACACCCGTGAAGCCCCCGCCGGGCCACATACAGATTGCTCAAGTCAATAAAGCAAATAGGCCGAATACCGTGCCACCCATCGGCAAAGAACCTGAGCCCACTGAACTGAAAAAGAAACATCATGGTGAATCATCGACTTCACCCACGACTACCATTCAAGTTCCAGAGACGATTGATTCTCAAGGCAGGACTCCACCCGAATACGAATCATCAAATGTTTCGGTGCATACCGTGGTCGACGCAGATCCAGAGGCGGTTGCTTTCTATCCCACTGCATTAGTGGCTAAAAACCAGGTATTGACTTATATTGCAGGTACCCCAGTGGTATCGTCGCCCTATTTAGGTAACCGACCAGCATTTGATGGTTCGGATTATATCGTTAATATTTCAAGTATTAATCGTGATATTCGGTTGATGCAACAACGTCGCAGCCTAGGACGTGCGTATGCTAAATTGGGGTATAAACCCCCAGAACGTCCTATTTTAGCCCTCAGTGGCGCGGTTGTCCCGATGGGAACGGTTGGGCATCCCTATTTTGGCGCCACAAGCGCTGATTGGAATTTAGGCATGGATGAATTAGATCTCGCAGCAATTATTAATACCAAAGTTGAGGCGTACATGGCATTAGCTTACAATGCCGCACCGCCTGTCGGGGGCGGGCCGAGGGTAGCGAACTCCAATATTAGTCTAAATATGGGCTTCATTAATATTGGTGATTTAGACACCTCTCCTTTTTACCTGACAGCCGGACAGCTTTATGCACCGTTTGGTCGGTTTTCAACGTCAATGATCAGCCCAACGTTGCCCTTAATCCTGACCCGAATCAAAGCGCGCCCGTTTATTTTAGGGTATAAGTCGATGAATGATACGGGATTATTTGCGGCGATTTATGGTTATCGTAGTGATACAACCTTGGGAAGTTCAGGTGTTGGAGGCGTTAATGTCGGATATATTATCGATGCATTCCATACGACCTCCGAAATAGGGTTCAGTTTTGTAAGTTCGGTCAATGATGCAGGTGGGCTGCAAAATAATGGTGCCCAAGCTGGGACAACCTTTGGTGGATTTGGTTCACCGACCAATGGGAGTGAAAGCGTCCATAAAATTCCCGCTATGGGTGGACACTATGCAATTAGTTTTGATCGGTATAATATTACCTTGGAGTGGGTGAGCTCAACCCGACGCTTTTATGAAAGCGATTTGAGTTTTAATGGGTTAGGTGCCCAACCACAAGCGCTTCAAGCAGAGGGAGGGGTGACGTTTGTAAGCTTTAAAAAACCGTCCTCTGTAGCGGCATCCTATCAGTGGTCGAAGGATGCATTAGCGCTAAATTTACCGCATCAACGTTTTAATGCGGTGTATAATATTTCGATCTGGAAAGATACGGTAGAAAGTCTTGAGTATCGACACGATATTGATTATGGCGTCAATCAATATGCGAATGGTGCCGCCGCTGCAGATGTCGTCAATGAAACGATTTATGGTACGGGGAGTGCCGCAGATACGGTCATGTTGCAAATAGGTATCTATTTCTAGGTTTAACAATGAGTTAAGAGGATATCATGTCAATAAAATCGGATAAATGGATTGAGAAAATGGCTAAAGAGCATGGGATGATCACCCCATTTGAGGCCCGGCAAGTGCGCGACCGGGGAGGCGAGCGGCGGATTTCCTACGGAGTATCGAGTTATGGGTATGATGTGCGTTGCTCCACTGAATTTAAGATTTTTACAAATATTAATTCGGCTATTGTTGATCCGAAGGCTTTTGATGCGAATAGTTTTGTCGATGTACAAGCTGATGTTTGTATTATTCCCCCCAATTCATTTGCGTTAGCGCGAACCGTAGAGTATTTTCGTATTCCACGTAATGTGTTGACGATTTGTTTAGGCAAATCGACTTATGCGCGTTGCGGAATTATTGTGAATGTCACGCCCTTGGAGCCAGAATGGGAAGGACATGTGACGTTAGAGTTTTCTAATACGACACCCCTACCCGCGAAAATTTATGCGAATGAAGGGGTTGCTCAGATGATTTTCCTAGAAACGGATGATGTTTGCGCAGTATCTTACCGAGATCGTAATGGGAAATATCAAGGGCAAATAGGGGTGACACTCCCTACTACCTAGGGTCAATGGATCTGAAGCTAGCCTAGCTATGTATTTTCTTGGTTAACTTCGTGGATCGGCGTCGTGCATTGCGCAGCATTAATCTGATCGCGCAATGCTTTGCCTGGTTTAAAATGCGGAGTAAATTTTTCAGAGGTGGTCATCCGTTCACCTGTTTTAGGATTGTGTGCTTGGCGAGCTAAACGATGCTTGGCTGAAAAGCTACCAAACCCTCGAATTTCAATGCGTTGGTGAGCGGTTAAAGCATCCCCCATCATTTGAATTAAATAATTGACACTTTCATTGATCGTGCGGACTGCAATATGAGGAAATTTTGCGTTCAAGCGTGCCATAAGCTCAGATTTTAACATTATTACCCCCCCGAAAAAGGAGCATAGCGTGGTCGAGGTGGAGAGTCAACGGCTCTTGGTTTGAATGTAAACATTCACGATGCCCCAGGTCATTTCCGCTCTTGTCTGCTGAAGTAATTTGAATTGTTTGGATAATAACGGTTTCGTGGT